>NZ_NZQP01000027.1:0-19049 GCF_002695945.1 Marinimicrobium sp.
ATGTTGTAGGTGTAGAGCGTCTGGTTGTGCCCCTCTTCTTCGATACGGGCCTGGCGTCGGAAGCCCAGGCCGATGAAATCGGTGAGGCTCCAGCCGGCACCGTCAGTGACCAGGACGCCGATCTGTCGGGTGCCGTAGTTGCGCAACTGACCGATGAGGGTTTGACCGGCCGAATGGCTCAGATGTTCAAGGCTGCCGGTGACCAGGGCCAGGTCCTGAGTGCGGGGCAGGCTGAGGCCCTGTTCGGTATCGGCGGCATCCAGGCAGGTCAGTTGACACTGGCCGTGGGTATCGTGCCAGCGTTGGGCAATGGCCTGGGCCTGCTCGCCAACGGCGACGATGGAGTCGGGCTCGCAGGCGTCAACGAGGGCGGCGATGGCTTGCGTGCTGGTCTTCATAGCGATCCGACCTACTGAAGCTCTTCCTGTAACTTTTCCATGAACAGCTCAATGCGTCGGGCATTGGCGCCGACGTCGCTGCGGCCCAGGCGGGATTTGCTGCGGACGTCGACCCGGCTGCCGTTTTCATGGGGCTGAATACGGATTACCACGTCGTCTTTGAAGCCGAACCAGAGCGTGGTGTCGGTGGCTTCCACCCGGGCGCTGCCATCGTCGAGCTGTTCGGCGCCGGCCAGATCCCAGGCCTGACCTTCCACAACCGCTTGGGCCGCTTCGAGCACGTCGGCCACGGGCCGCTCGACGATCAGGGGTTGCAGCTCAGGGTAGGCCTCACGTTGCTGCTTGGCCGTCTCCTCGCCAGCGTACTCCGCCGGGTTGGGGGCGTTTTCCCGCAAGGGCAGTATCGCCACAAACGCCGGCGGGTTGTCGAGGTCGGTGGTGATGTCGTGAATCGGGGGCACTGACTGGGCGGTCTGCCACTGGCTGAACGGCAGGTAAAAGCTGAACAGCCCCACCACGGCGGAAATCGCGAGTGCCGAGGTGAAGCGCCCCTGGGGTTTCTGCCAAATGGCGTAGCCGATGATCAGCGGCACGCTGGCAATACCCACATAGGCACCCCAGCGCAGCAGGGTAAACGCCTGCCCGAGATCCAGCCAGCCATTGCGAAAGCTCGGGCCGGCGATGAATACCAGAAACAGCGCCGCAAAGCCGCTTGAGAGTGCCACGATACCGAGTAGTTTTTTCATAGAACCGCCTTGTTGTAAGAGGTGTTGTCCGGATCAAAGACCACGTAAACTGTTCCGGTAAATACGGAGAGCCCCTATTTTCGATCACAAAGCGGATGGCGTCTATGGCTGTGTCCCCGGAACCCTCAGTACAGTTTAACCCCGAAGCCCGGGTCAGAGTGGACCAGGTGGGTGCAGAGCGTCAACCCGTGGTCTGTATTGATGATTTTCTGTTGGGCGCCGGGGCGCTTCGCGAGGACGCGGTGGCGAAAAAGGGCTTCGACAACAACACCGGTTTTTACCCCGGCCTGCGCGCCGCGGCGCCAGGTAGCTACTATCAGGCATTGCAGAACAGCCTGCCGGGGCTGATTGAGCGCGTGTTCGGCATCCACTCCGGGCAGATTGCCAGCGTCGAGTGCTCCTACTCTCTGGTGACCACCCGGCCGGATGATCTGCACCCGGTGCAGCGTATCCCGCACTTTGATTCCAATCGGCCCACCGAGCTGGCCATGATTCATTTTCTGTGTGGCCCGGAACTGGGCGGTACGTCGTTTTACCGCCACCGCGATACCGGTTTTGAATATGTGGACGCGGGCCGTCGGGAGTCTTTTCTGGGGGCGCTGGAAGCGGATGCCAAAGCCGGGCGGCTGCCGCCACCGGGTTATATCAACGGCGATACCGATCAGTTCGAGCGCATTGCGTCTTATGAGGCGGCGTTCAACCGGCTATTATTGTACCGGTGCACGAGTCTGCATTCGGGGAATATTGCGGCGGGGTTCGATTTTGACACCGACCCCGCGAAGGGCCGGTTGTCGATCAATACGTTTTTGTTGAATGGGTAACGGCGGATGCGCCTTCGGCGTATCCGCCCTACGGCCGAGCGCAGCGGTATAAATGCGCGTAGGGCGGATAAGCGCAGCGCATCCGCCGTCACCCAAGTCTGACGTTACAGCTCCAGGGTCACCAACGACTTCGCCGGCATCTCCACAATCAACTTGCCTTTCTCAACCCGGGCGCCGTCAAAGCTTACCGGTACCAGATTGTTCGGGTTGTCGAAGGTATTATGGGCGTTCATCGCCTCGGCGGTCAGAATCCGGCCGGACTTCACGGCACTCACATCCATCCCTTTCAGATCAATCTCAACGGTGCGTGCTTCGTTGGGATCAATGTTGGTCAGGCTGATGTGGGTGCGGCCGTCTTTGTCCCGCGACGCGGTGGCGCTCANNGCCGGGAGGCTNTCNCCNTCNTAACGGTACTTGCCTTTGTTCAGCTTGATCGGCAGAGCCACCGCATCCCGATGTACCTTGTACATGTCGAACACATGGTAGGTCGGGGTCAGCAGCATTTTCTCACCATCGGTCAGAATCATCGCCTGNAGGACNTTCACGGTCTGGGCGATGTTGGCCATNTTCACCCGGTCCAGNTGCTGGTGGAAAATGTCCAGNGTCACNGAGGCNGTCAGNGCATCGCGCAGGGTGTTCTGCTGGTACAGGAANCCCGGGATGGAGCCTTCTTCCTGCTCGTGCCAGGTNCCCCATTCGCCCACGATCAGCCACACACGCTTCTCGGGGTCGTGCTTGTCCATCATCTTNTTGTGNCCNGTGATGATNTCGTCCATNTCGATGGCACGNTCCATCANCTCGAACCAGTCGCTTTCNTCAAAGTTGACNGCNTCNCCTTTCTTGGTGGTCCAGGAGCCCTGNATGGTGTAGTGGTGCAGNTCCAGCCCGTCGATCATATCGCCGGCGCGNTCCATGACCACATCCGTCCAGTTGTAGTCGGCCCCGGCGGCGCCNGCGGCGATGCGGAAGGGCTTCACGTTCTCNTAGGGGTGCAGGAANGTGGCAAAGCGCCGGTAGAGGTCGGCGTAGTACTCGGGGCGCATGTTGCCGCCGCAACCCCAGCTTTCATTNCCCACGCCCCAGTANTCGACNTTCCAGGGTTCGGCGCGGCCATTCTCGGCGCGCAGCTTGGACATGGGGCTNTCGCCCGGGTGGTTGACGTACTGCCACCAGTTGGCCATGTCTTCCACGGTGCCGCTACCGACGTTNCCCACCACNATGGGGTCGGTTTCCAGCTCGGCCACCAGGTCCATGAACTCGTGGGTGCCNACGGAGTTGTCTTCGGTCACNCCACCCCAGAGGTTGTTCACCACTGAGGGNCGCTGCTCTTTCGGGCCAATGCCGTCCTNCCAGAAGTAGTAGTCGGCGAAGCAGCCNCCGGGCCANCGCAGGTTGGGGATGCCCAGGTCTTTCAGGGCATCGATCACATCATCGCGGATGATGTAGTCGCCGTTTTCATCCTGNTTCCAGAGGCCATCGTAGATGCCCCGGCCCAGGTGTTCGGCGAAGTGNCCGTAGATGTGTTTGCTGATGATGCCCGCGCTTTCGTCGGTATCGACAGACATTTTATGGGTGCTGGCGGCNACCGCTGGCATGGCCAGGGTGGCGGACANCAGGAAAGAGCTCAGGAGTTTCATAGGCTATCCCTTGGGCTATTGGTTATGGTCAGAGGGTTATAGTCAATCTGTAATAAAGTATCATACGACAAAAGGCCTTGGCGAGTCTTTACGGTCCTTTACACCCGGAGTCGCCCCCGGAATTCCGGGGCGTCGGGTTTTGTGTTTTACTGAATCTGTATCTGGTGGCCGATGCACTCCAGNGGCTCGACATGACCNCCGGGAATNAGCTTGTANAAGTGGGTCGATGCGTCCTGGGCCCGGTGTTGCTTCAGGGCGAGGGACAGNCAGTAATCATCGTCCAGNTCATAGTGGTGGAACTGCCAGTCNTGAGGGTCATCNTCCAGGCTGTCGTCAAATTCCGCTGTAATCAGGCCGTTGTTGTCGATGTGAAAGCGGGCCTTGTCCANNCCGTGGGCGATNCCCAGCCCCCGGGCTTTCAGGTACGCCTCCTTGAGGGTCCAGAGCCGAAAGAAGTGCTCNCTTTGCCGGGGTTCGGGGAGGTTGGCCAGTTCCTNGGCCTCGGGTGCGGAAAAGAACCGCTCNGCCAGCTCGGTCAGGGGCTTTTGATGGTGCCGNAGCTGCAGGTCNACACCAATCAGGTTGTCGACCGTGATGCCGATGGCCAGCCAGTCGCCGCTGTGGCTNAGGTTGAAGCTCAGCTCGGACATGGGCGAGTCGTCGCTCAGTCGGGGCTTGCCNCGCTCACTACGCTNNAANNGCCAGCGNTTGGGNGGAANNCTGTCNGAGTATTGNGANAGNCTGCTGCGCANCCCCGCNCGGGTAATCAGTTGNTCGTCNCGNAGNTCGGGNCGGGAGTAGTGNNTCAGGCCNTCGAGCTCGTCCTCNCTCAACCANTGCTCAAAGGTNTCTCGCNGNTCATCCAGGTGAANGCTGCGNTGNTCNATNAGCCANAGGTGNACAATGTTGTGGGGCTGCAGNATCATAGACTCAATCCGTGGGTGGGTTACCTGTTAACGTTATAGGAGCCTAACACGGCAATAGCAACCGTTACCGGGGATTGAGCGTAATCCCCCAGGGTAAAAATACCCAGTAATACCCCGAATCATCCATTTTGGAGGAAAGCATGATCAAATCTCGCGCTGCCGTGGCCTGGGGCCCCGGNAAACCNCTGACNATTGAAGAAGTCGANGTGATGCCGCCCAAGGCCGGTGAAGTCCTGGTACGGGTGGTCGCCTCCGGGGTGTGCCACACCGATGCCTTTACTCTCTCNGGGGAAGACCCGGAGGGCAACTGGCCGGCCATCCTGGGCCACGAGGGCGGCGGCATTGTGGAGCAGGTCGGTGAGGGCGTGACCAGCATCGCGGTGGGCGATCATGTCATCCCGCTTTACACCCCGGAGTGCGGNGAGTGCAAATTCTGCAAATCCGGAAAAACCAACCTGTGCGGCAAAATCCGGGCAACCCAGGGCAAAGGGGTCATGCCCGATGGCACCTCCCGGTTCTACAAAGACGGCCAGCCGATCCATCACTATATGGGGTGCTCCACCTTTTCCGAATACACNGTGTTGCCNGAAATTTCCCTGGCCAAGGTCAACAAGGAAGCCCCNCTGGAAGAGGTGTGTCTGCTCGGCTGCGGTGTGACTACCGGTATGGGNGCGGTGCTCAATACCGCCAAGGTGGANCCGGGNTCNACGGTGGCGATTTTTGGCCTCGGCGGCATTGGCCTGTCGGCCATCATCGGCTCGACCATGGCCAAGGCCGGGCGGATCATCGCNATTGATATCAACGAGCGGAAGTTCGAGCTGGCGAAAAAACTCGGTGCCACGGACTGTATCAACCCGAAAGATTACGATAAGCCCATTCAGGAAGTGATTATTGATCTGACCGACGGCGGTGTGGANTACTCGTTCGAGTGNATCGGCAATGTGAACGTCATGCGCTCGGCGCTGGAGTGCTGCCACAAGGGCTGGGGTGAGTCGGTGATTATCGGNGTNGCCGGTGCCGGNCAGGANATCAGTACNCGNCCGTTCCAGTTGGTCACCGGCCGGGTATGGCGCGGCTCCGCCTTTGGTGGTGTCAAGGGTCGCAGCGAGTTGCCGGGCATTGTCGAGCAGTACATGCGCGGCGACTTCAAGCTGGATGACTTCATCACCCACACAATGCCGTTGGAAAAAATCAACGACGCCTTTGATCTGATGCACAAGGGCGAAAGCATCCGCAGCGTCATTCACTTTTAAGGAGCTTGATATGACATTGGAGCGGCTCAGTAGCAACAAGAGTTTCGGCGGTTGGAACCAGCANTACAGCCACGCCTCCGAGGTNCTCAACTGCACNATGCGCTTTGCGATCTTTCTGCCGCCNCAGGCCGAGGAGCGCAANGTGCCGGTGGTGTACTGGCTGTCGGGTTTGACCTNTACCGATGAAAACTTTATGCACAAAGCNGGCGCCCAGCGGGTCGCGGCCGAGNTGGGGGTGGCGATCGTCGCCCCNGANACCAGCCCNCGTGGNGANGCGGTGCCNGACGACCCCGAGGGCAGTTANGACTTNGGNNTGGGNGCGGGNTTNTATGTCAANGCCACNCAGGCNCCCTGGAANNCGCACTANCAGATGTACGACTACGTGGTGNACGAGTTGCCGCAGCTGATCGAGCGTGAGTTTCCGGTCACGGACCAGCGNGCTATCAGCGGTCACTCCATGGGGGGNCACGGCGCGCTGGTGGTNGGGCTGCGCAANCCCGAGCGTTACAGCTCCATCTCCGNCTTTGCCCCGATCAGCAATCNGATCAATTGTCCCTGGGGACAGAAAGCCTTGGGGCGNTATTTGGGCGACGACGAGTCGACCTGGCGTGAATACGATGCCAGCGAGCTGCTCAAAGCCAAAGGCTGCGCGCTGCCCCTGTTGGTGGACCAGGGGGATGCGGACAACTTTCTGCAGGAGCAGCTAAAGCCNGAGGCGCTGGAAATNGCTGCTGAAGNNGCGGGCGCTCCGCTNACGNTGCGGATGCAGCCGGGCTACGATCATAGCTACTTCTTCATTGCCAGCTTTATTGAAGATCACCTGCGCTTTCATGCACAGCTGTTTGATTAANGTGCCAGGCCCTTGGGTGATGTGATCTATACGGTTGGCCAACTGCTNGGGTTGGTCAGCTATGGTTTGGGCGTCTACTGTTTTTTTCAGAAAGACGATCGCAAGCTGAAAGTGTTCATGTTNGTGCTGCAGTTCAATAANTGCCTGCACTTTGCGCTGATCGGTGCGCCAACGGCGGTACTGAGTTCATTTTTGTCGGTGGTGCGCACCGGGCTGTCCCTGAAAACCAGTTCGCGTTTGGTGGCGTGGCTGTTTATCGCCGTCAGTGTGGCGCTGGGGTGGTGGCTGGTCGAAAAACCACTGGACTGGCTACCGGTGATTGGCGCCTGCATCGGCACCTACGCGCTGTTCTGCCTGACCGGTATTCAGATGCGCCTGGCCTTCCTGGTGGGCGCCTGTTTCTGGTTGGCAAACAACATCGCGGTCGGCTCGATTGGGGGCACCCTGCTGGAAGTGACGCTGATCAGTGTCAATTCCAGCACCATCATCCGCTTGTGGTTGGCGAAACGTCGGTAGCTCAGGAGGCGTGGCTCAAGGGTAAAACCGGGACTGCTCCTTCAGCGCGCGTTTGATCAGCTCCATCGGTAAGGGAGCATCGTCTATTGGCTGTAGCTGAGTGCTCAGCATTTCCATTCCGCCCGACGGGTAACTCACCAGCTGGAGCTCCTCGGTCAGAAAGGCCGAGTTCATGTAACTGTGCGCGATACTCCACTTTTTGTCGTGAGGGGTATAGAGGTGTTCACCGCTNGAATAGCTCTCGGTCGCACTTTCGGAACACCCGAGCACGTCGGTCAGTAGGGTGGGCGCGAGGTCGAAGTGCTCGGTCCGGTGTTCAACGACACTGGGCGCCTTGCCGGGCCAATGGATGACCAGTGGAACCTGGAGCTGATAGCGTGAAAAATTGCTGCCGTGACCCCANTAGTTCATCCCGTTGTCGTTAAATTCCTGGCCATGATCCGAGGTGATGATAACGAGGGTNTCTTCCATNAGCTGGCGTNTTGANAGNTCGGCCAGAACCCGATGAATCTGGTCGTCGACAAAACGTACCGTGGTTTTGTAGACATTGAAATAGGGCTCGGGGTCGAANTCATCGTCCAGNGCCAATTGATTTACGGACTCCCAGTANGGTTCGATACGCGGGTAATCGGGCGGGACCTGATAGGAGTGCGGCGCATCGTAGAACAGGAACCCGAAAAAGGGNGAGGNGNNGTCATGGGACGAGCGCCTGTCGAGAAAATCCANCCAGTCTTGAGTGATCTGTTGGTCGCGCTGCCAGGAGGTGTCCCCCGGTGTTTTCAGACGGAGTTCTTTAATGGATGAAAACACATTGCGGTCGAAGGCCGGGCTCACCAGCGTGGCCGAGCTCAGTATTTGGGATTGGTACCCGAGGGACTGCATGCGTTGAATCAATACCGGCGGCACCTGGTGGGCGGAAAACGCGTCCCANTAGCTGGCCGGTAACCCGTAAAACAGGGTNAATATGCCCGGNTTGGTGGCGTTGCCATTGCTNTAGTGATCNGTGAATACCTGTGCCGACTCCGNAAAGCGGGTGGTGTTGGGCATCCAGCGCGGATCCAGCATATCCCAGCGCAGGGAGTCCACGGCNATNACCAGGATGTTGGGGAGCTGCTCGGGTGTCGTGCACTGGAGCGCTGCCGTTGGATAGTTCAGNGCNCCCTGGCCATCGGGTGCACTCATTTGCTCGACCACCGAGGCTTCCCGCACGGCCTGAGGGTCAACCCAACCGTGGCGGGCAAAAAAGCGCTTGGCGGTCGCCGCGTGATAAAGCGGCAAGTGGCGCGCGACGCGGGTGATGCGATGATCGTAGTGGGCATCCGCCCAGGCATTCCAGCCGTGAGCCAGCAGTTGGCTGGTTACCAGTAGGGTGAGAGGCGCCCATAGATAGCGACGCGGTGTCAAAATCCAAAAGCGTCGAGCCAGACTCCATTGCAGCAATGCGAGCGCAACAATGGCGATACCGCCCACCGCCCAGGTCTGCCAGGAAAATGAAAATATTTCGGTGCCACCGCCAACAATCAACTCGAACACAAAACCTGACAGGTGAAAACGGAATTGGTGGTAAACCACGGTGTCGAGCAGCAGCAAAGCAACGCCAGCGGTGCCGATGACGATGGCTGTCGGACGCAATAATGACTGCGGCAGAATCAGTGTCAGCAGGAGCAGCGGTAAACCAAACAGCCAGGCCAACAGGGAAAACTGGGCAATCATCGCCAGGGCTACGTAGAGTCCGGTGGCGGTGTCCGCCACGGTCATCCAGGGCAGATAACGAAAACCGATCAGCAACGCAATCAGGCTGTTGGCGACAATAAACCAGCCCGCCCATCGGACGCGTTCGCGCAACGGACGGCGGTATCGGAAGAGGGATGGCACGTAAAGCTCCTTGCAGTATGCGGCGGTTTTCTTCAGGTGGGTCGTTTACAATTCAATCTAACAGAAAGCGCAGAGTGCGATCGTAAAAAAGTGTATGGGGTTACGGCGGATGCACTGCGCCAACTGCGGTTCTAACCGTAGGGCGGATAAGTGCGAAGCACGCATCCGCCGTTACCCAAACTTCGTTACGACCGCGGCATACTCCAACCGCCCCCCATCGCTTTGAACAACGTCGCCGTCGCCGCCAACCGGTCACTCATTGCCTGACTCAACGCCAACTCCGCGTCGAGCAAACCGCGCTGTGCGTCCAGTAACTCATAAAAGCCGATACTCCCGGCGTCGTATTGCAACTCCGCCAGTTCGAGTGTTTCCTCAATCGCTTCGGCCTGGCGACGCACCGCCTCTACACGACGGTCGGAGGTTTGATAAATGACCAGGGCATCCCGGGCGTCACGAAAGCCATTGGTAATCGCCAATTGGTATTGCGCTTCGGCCTGGGCAAGTTGCGCCTCGGCGCTTTCGATCCGCGAACGGGTGCGACCAAAATCAAACAGCGGGCCGGCCAGGTTGGCACCCACGCTCCACATTTCCGCGGGCGCGGTGAACAGGTTGTCGCTATCGAGCGCCACGCTGCCGCCCAGCGCCTGGAGGTTCAGGCTTGGGAAGCGCTGTGCCTTGGCGACCCCCACGCGGGCATTGGCCGCCACCAGAGCCTCTTCCGCCGCGCGAATATCCGGGCGACGTTGCAGCAACTCTGAGGGCAGAACCGCCGGTACGCTGTCGGGCAACTCGATCTCGGTCAGCTTGGCGTCACCGAAATCCAGTTCACTCAACAACTCCCTGGGACTGTAGCCCACCAGCATGGCCAGGGCGCTGCGTAACTCGTGTACGCGCTGCTCCTGTTGTGGCAGGCGGGCGCGGGTACTTTCCAGCGAGGCGCGCGCCTGGCGAATGCTCAGTGGGTTGCTCGCGCCACTTTCGTAGCGCACTTCTTCCAAGGCCAGCGTTTCCTCGCGTGTTCCCAGAGTTTCCCGGGTGATCGCCAGTTGCTGCTCGGCGGCGCGCAGGTTGAAGTAGGTGGTGACCACGTCGGTGATCAGGTTCAGGCGTACCGCTTCGGTGCCAAACACCGATTGCGCCAGCAGTGCGCTGGCCGCTTCGCGTTCGCGCGCCAGACGGCCCCAGAGATCCAGCTCATAACTTAGCACACCGTTTACCGAGAATTGGTTGCGGATTTGGCCGCCGCCCAATTCGGGCGGCATGACGGCTGCTGAGCCTTGCTCCCGAGTGGCGTCTGCCTGGGCGTTGAGTGACGGCCAGCGATTGGCTTTGCTGAAACCAAGTTCCGCGCGGGCCTGTTCGATCCGTTGGAGCTGCACTTGCAGCTCCAGGTTATCGTCCAAAGCGCGCTCGACCAGCGCATTCAGCGTGGCGTCGTCGAAGCGGGTCCACCACTGTTGCCAGTCGCCGGTGTCTTGCCCGAGCAGTTCGTGCTCGGGCCACTGATCGGGCAGGTCCGGTGTCTGAGCCTGATAATCCGGGCCCAGGGCGCAGCCGCTGAGCAGAGCGATGGCGGCGGCCAATGAGGTGAATTTACGCATTGTGCTCACCTCCGTTACGTTGTTTGCGGTTTTCATTCCAGGTCACCAGATCTTCCAATACTTTGTACGTCAGCGGTACGAACAGCAGTGCCAGAGAGCTGGCCAGTACCATCCCGCCGACCACGACGGTACCGATCTCCTGGCGACTCGCGGCACCGGCACCGGTGGCGAAGACCAGGGGCAGCGAACCGATGATAAAGGTCGCGGCGGTCATGATGATGGCGCGGAAACGCTGCCGGGCGGCGGTCATGGCCGCTTCGGTGGAGCTCATGCCTTCACGGCGGTTCTGCGCGGCGAACTCGACAATCAGAATGGCGTTCTTCGCCGCCAGACCGATCAGCACCAGCAGGCCCACCTGGAAGTAAATGTCATTCGGGTAGCCGCGCAGCAGCGATGACAGTGCCGCCCCAAGAACCCCAAAGGGAATGGCGGTGGCCACGGCAATCGGCAGCGTCAGACGCTCGTACTGTGCGGCGAGAATCAGAAACACCATCAGCAGCGCCATACCGAAGGCGGCGGTACCGGAACCGGCGGCGGCATCCAACTGGTAGGCCTCGCCGGTCCAGCCGATCTGAATGTTGGCGGTCTGACCGATGTCGTTCACCACCGCTTCCAGAGCGGTCTTGGCCTGGCCGGTGGTAAAGCCCGGCGCCGGGTCGGCCATCAGTTTGGCCGCCGGATAGATGTTGAATCGGTTGATGATGTCCGCCCCGGCGGTGCGCTCCAGTGTGACCAGTGAGCTCAGCGGAATCCGCTCGCCACTGTTAGAGCGCACGTAAATATGACGCAGGTCGTCGGCCTGGTTGCGGTACTCGCCCTCGGCCTGCATGTTCACTCGCCACAGGCGACCCTGGTAGGAGAAGTCGTTGATGTAGGAGGAGCCCATGGTGGCTTGCAGTGTGCTGAACACCGTGTTGATGGGTACACCCATCGCTTTGGCTTTTTCCCGATCGACTTTTGCATCGAAACGGGGAATGGAGGTGTCCAGGGTACTACGCGCATTGGTCAGCTCCGGGCGAGCATTTGCCGCGGCGATAACCTGCTGCGTCAGTTCGTTGATGCGCTTGGGGTCGGAGCTGTCGCGCACCTGCAGGTAGCCTTCCACACCACCGGTGAGGGACAGCCCCTGAATGGGCGGCGGGGTAAAGGCAATAACATTGGCTTCCTGAATGCCCATGCCCATACCGATCACTTTGCCCGCGATATCCGAGGCAGCCTGTCCATCACCTTGACGCTCATCCCAGGGGGCCAGATTAATAAAGCCCGCCAGGGCATTGCTGCGCAGTGAGCCGGCCACAATGTCGAAGCCGGCAAAGGCGGTGAAATCCTGTACTTCATCCAGGGAGAGCACCTGTTGCACCAAACGGTCGCGTGCTTCTTCTGAGCGTCCCAGCGCGGAGGCCGGAGGCAGGTGAGCCACTGCGAGCGCCACGCCCTGATCTTCCTGGGGTACCAGGCCGGAAGGCATGCGGCTGAAGGAGAACACAGTGACGACGCAGAAGAAGGCCAACAGACCCAGGCCAATGACCCAGTGCTTGAGCAGCTTGCCCACCAGATTGACGAAACCGTTGGTCAGGCGCTCAAAGGCGTTGTTGAACAGCTGGAAAGGTTTGCTGACATCGTGGGCTTCTTTATCCAGCAGCAGGGCACACATGGCCGGCGTCAGGGTCAGTGCCACTACGCCGGACACCACCACCGAGACCGCAATGGTCACCGCAAACTGTCGATACAGCTCACCACTGAGGCCGCCCAGGAAAGCCACCGGCGCGAACACCGCCACCAGTACCAGCGTGGAGGAGATTACCGCTCCGGAAACCTGCTTCATGGTTTCGATGGAGGCATCGCGGGCTTTCATGCCCTGCTCGACAATCAAGCGTTCGACGTTTTCCATCACGATAATGGCGTTGTCCACCACGATCCCGATGGCCAGCACCAAGCCAAACAGGGTCAACATATTTACCGAGAATCCCATCGCCTGCATGCCGGCGAAGGTGCCGATCAGCGAGACCGGAATGGCCGCCACGGGAATCAGGGTGGCGCGAATGTGCTGCAGGAACAGGAAGGTCACCAGGACAACCAGCACCACCGCGATCAGCAGCGTCAGGATCACCTCGTTGACCGATACCTGGACAAACTCCGTGGTGTCGTAGGGCACCTTGTAGGCCATACCGGCCGGGAAATCTTTGGCGATTTCATCCAGTGCGTCATAGAGCCGCTCGGAAGTTTCCAGAGCATTGGCGCCGGGCTGAAGGTAAACCCCCATCGGCACCGCCGACTCACCGTTGTAGGTGGCGGAGAAGTCGTAGCGCTCGGATCCAAGCTCCACGCGCGCCACATCTTTCAGGCGCAGGCTGGCGCCCTGGCTGTCGGTGCGCAGTGCAATCTGTTCAAACTCCTCCGGTTCTACCAACTGGCCACGGGTTGAAACACTGAAGGTAAAGGCCTGATCCTCCGGGGAGGGTTCCGCCCCGATTCGACCCGCCGCATACTGCGCGTTCTGATCCCGAATGGCAGCGCCCACTTCGGCCGTGGTCAGGTCGTATTCCGCCAGCTTGGCCGGGTCCAGCCAGATGCGCATGGAATAATCCTGCGCACCGAACAGCGATGCATCACCGACGCCTTCCAGACGCACCAGTTCGTCCAGCACGTTGAGCAAAGCGTAGTTGCTGATATCCAGGGTGCTCTGAGTACCATCTGGCGAGTAGAGCACCGGCACCATCAGGATGTTGGTTGAGCGAGATTCCACTCGCACACCCAAGTCTCGGACAATCTGCGGTAGTCGCGGAGTGGCCGCCTGAACCCGGTTGTTGACGTTAATGGCGGCCTGATCCGGATCCGTGCCCATGGCAAAGGAGATGGATACCTGCAGGGTACCGGCATCGGTGCTGGTGGACTCCATGTAGATCATGTCATACACACCGTTGATTTCCTGCTCCAGTGGGGCCGCGACCGATTCGGCCAAGACCTCGGCGCTGGCACCGGGGTAGGTGGCGCTCACCACGACCTGTGGCGGTACCACGTTCGGGTACTGCTCAACCGGGAGCACCCGCAGAGAGACAATCCCCGCGATGATAATAATGATCGAAATGACCGACGCGAAAATCGGCCGGTCAATAAAGAAGCGCAACATCAATTAACCCTCCTGGTCGCTGGCATTTTGGTCGACGTTGGTGACTTGCACGGCGGCGCCGTCACTCAGTGCCACCTGACCATTGATCACCAACTGGCTGCCGGCCTCGAGTCCTTCAAGGATGAGCTGGCGACCATCGATTACCGGGCCCAGCTTCACGGTGTGGGCGGCGGCGGTGTTGTCTTCATCGATGGTGAACACTTGAGGGCCTTCCGGGCCCTGGCCCACGGCGGTGGGGTCCACCAGGATGGCGTTGTCGTAGTCCGCCAGAGCCAGGCGAATGCGCACAAACTGGCCGGGAATCAGCTCGCTGTCCGGGTTGGGGAAAACCGCGCGCATCTGCACACTGCCGGTCATCGGGTCGATGCGACGATCGGCGAAATCCACCTGGCCGGCGCGGGCATACTCACTGCCGTCGGGCAGCACCAGGCGGGCCTCTCGCTCGGAGTCGTCGTCCCGGAGCGCTTCACGGGCGACGCGCTGGGCGGTGGCGTCTTCCTCGGGCAGAGCGAAATAAATGTGCACCGGGTCGTGCTGAACAATATGGGTCAGAACGGTGCCGGCCTCTACCAGGTTGCCCTCGGTGAGCGCTTCCATACTGGTCAGGCCGGACACCGGGGCCTCTACCCGCGAGTAGCGCAACTGGCGACGGGCATTGCTCAGGGCGGACTCGGCCGCCTCCAGGCGGGCATCGGCGGCGCGGCTGTCGGCGCGGGCCTGATCGCGCTCGCGCTCACTGACCGCATTGCGCTCGAACAGACCTTTCACCCGCTCCCATTCGCGCTCGGCACGCAGTTGCTGAGCCTCGGCACTGGCCAGCTCGGCTTCGGCGGCTTTTACCGCGTCCTGATAGGTGTCGGGCTCGATCTGAAACAGCGTCTGCCCGGCTTCCACCGCCGTGCCTTCTTCGTAATTGCGCGACTCCAGAATACCGGACACCCGGGCGCGCACACTCACTTCGGTGGCGCCGCGTACCCGGCCCGGGTACTCCACCTGATGTTGCGCNGCTTGCGCCTGCACTTCGGTGGTGGTCACCGGTGANGGTGGNCGCTCCTGCTGGCCNCCCTGCTCGGAGCTACAGGCACTGACCANCAGGGCAAGCGCGGACAGGGCCAGGCCCCGGCGCAGTAATCCGGCGGANGGACGGGAAGTGGGGTACATCATGGTAATAAGCTCCGTTTGATAACAGCGTTAAANACAAAAANGTAAAGAGNGNGGCNCCANTANCGGCGNTCAGTGCTTGAGAATGCCGTGCAGGTAAATATCGAAAATCCGGTCAAAGCGCTCACTGAGCGGTCGACGGGGCANGGGNGTGTGGCTGAGCACCACCGCNCCGTGCATCATGTCCCCGCACACCTCCATCCACTCCTGGGCGTCGATATCGCGCACCGGGTGGCGCTCGGCGATGCGCTCGAACATGNCGACCCAGTCCTCGCGCCCNGCGAGCATGTAGGAGAAGTACAGGGAGTTCTGNCATTCGNTGCGAAATTCCGCCCGCTCCTGAATGAACAGCTCAATCAGCTCCGGGTTCTTCTCGAAGTACAGCAGGTAGGCGCGCATGCCTTCGCGCAGCTGCTCCAGCGGGTCCTCGGGTTGCTCGCGAGCGNNCTCGATGGAGGCCTTGAGNGTCTCCAGATTAAAGCGCAGGGCCTCGGTAAACAGCGCCTCTTTGGTGGGGAAGTAACGGTAGACCGTACCTTTCCCGACCCCGGCGGCATCCGCCACGGCCTGCATATCNGCCACCTGGTAGCCCCGCTCGGCAAAAATACGGGTGGCTACGGTCAGAATCTCTTCGCGCCGCTGCTCGGCGGATTTGTGCACGCGTTTGGGCTTTTCCGGGTCGGTCATAGGGCTCTCGCTAATAGGACGGACTGGTCAGTCCGTTAATGATACGAGCCAGCACGACTCCGGATCAATCAAAGGAGTGTCAATAAACGTTAAGTCAGGGAGAGTGGTGGGCCCTGCTGGACTTGAACCAGCGACCAATCGATTATGAGTCGACTGCTCTGACCAACTGAGCTAAGGGCCCTATAGGGGAGGCNGGCATTATAAAGACAAGGGGCGAGTGTGACCAGCCCAAAGCGGGTCGTTTGATCTGCTTGTAGAGCCGGGNCNNATACTGTGCTACAAATAAAGNAGACGAATGAACTGGCGGCGGTATCCTCCAGTCCAAGAACGGACCACGCAGGTGCAGCCTGCGGGCATTAACCAGAAAGGTGGGAATATGGCGAACGATGAGCATTCAACACCGGAAGCACAGCCGGGTAATCGAAAGCCCACCGCGACTATCGCCCTGGTCGTTATTGTCGTGGTGGTGATTGTGGCTCTGAGCCTGTACTTGTTTGGCCGGGAAGATGAGCCGGAACCGACACCGGAGCCGGCCCCTCCGGTTCAGCAGCCCGAACCGGAGCCNGAGCCNGNGCCNGANCCNGANCCNGNNCCNGNNCCNGAACCCGAGCCGGAACCNGAGCCCGANCCGGAACCGCTGCCGGAGCTGGANCAGAGCGATGAGCCAGCNCTCAATGAGCTGGAAGANGCCACCGGCAATGACGACGTCGAGCGTCTGCTGGTCAACGAAGAGTTGATCCGCAAGGTGGTACGTGCCGCGGCGGCCGCCCGTGATGGCAAAGTGGTGCATGAATATCGCCCGGTGGTATCGCCACCGCCGCCCNTGGCCGTGGCNAAGGTCGGTGAAGCCCGTACCGACGCCGAGCAGGAATATCGACTGCTGGAAGAGAACTTNCAGCGCTATGATGCCTACGTNGCGCTCNTGACCGANAGCGANCCCGAGCAGGTGGNNGGCTGGTANCAGCGCTACCGCCCCTTGCTGGANGAGGCGTTTGATGAGCATGGCGTCAATAATGGAACNTTCCACGAGGTNGTGCTCAACACCATNGATGAGCTGTTGGAGGCGCCGGAGCCCCCCGGCGACATTCGNCTGCACCGNCCCAANGTCTTNTACGAGTACCGGGACCCCGAGCTGGANGNGCTGACGGACTTGCAGAANTTGATGATTCGCATGGGGCCGGAGCANCACCGGGCCGTCAANCAGGCTCTGCGGGCCCTGCGCGATGAACTGGAGGCGCTGCCGGAGTCTGAGTGACCGGCTGGGCNTGTTGGAAGAGCGGACCGGGCCGATGTCGCATCGGCCCGGTTTTTTTGTGGTCAGGGAAGGCAAAAAATTTGTTTGACAACGTTGTCCCGAGCAATTACAGTNAGNCTTCCAGTATTGTTCGCTGGAACTCTCTCTCACCTCTTGCGGGGTCGGCGGCGAAGCCCGCCCCCGCTTTTTTNAGCGGTGNGTTGTGATACAGAATAAGAGGTTGTTTTATGGTCAGTGCCCCAACCAATGAGCACTACTTTCTGGGAATTGATGGTGGCGGCAGCAAGTGCAAAGCCAGCATAGCGGANGCCNGTGGGCGGGTCCTTGGCAGTGCTCTGGCGGGGCCGGCCAACCCCNTGCACGGCGTTGAGCAGACGTTGCAATCCATCGAGAGTGCGGCGCGCCGCGCGCTGAGCGATGCTGGCCTGCCGACTGAAACCCTCGGCCGTCTGGTGGCGGGCGCGGGGCTGGCGGGGGTGAATCTGCCCAGTCTTTATCGGGTCATCAGTGACTGGCCCCACCCCTTTGCGGCGCTTCATCTGACCACGGATTTGCGTATTGCCCTGCTCGGTGCCCATCAGCAAGACGAGGGGGCGGTCATCGTCACCGGGACCGGTTCTTGCGGTTATGTCCGCACCGCCGGCGTGGATCACCTGTTGGGTGGGCACGGCTTTCCCTATGGCGATCAGGGAAGCGGCGCCTGGATGGGACTGGAAGCGATCAAGGCGGTCCTGCTGGCGTCCGATGATCTCGGTCCAAAAACCCTACTGATCGAGAGTGTGGCGGAGCTGCTGCAGGCGCGGGGTCTGGCGATTGTCGAGCGGATGTCCGGCAAGCCATCCAGTGACTACGCCCGTCTGGCGCCGCTGGTCTTTGACGCCGCCGAGGCCGACGATCCGGTGGCGCTGGATATTCTTCGCAGCGGCGCGCACTACATCAGCGCCATGGCGCGCAAGCTGCTGGCGTATCAGCCGCCGCGGCTGTCACTGATTGGGGGGATGGCCGGGCGTCTGGAGACCTGGCTGGATCGGGATGTGGCCGAGCAATTATCCCGCCCCCTCGGGCCACCGGAAGCGGGAGCGCTGTTGTTTGCGCGCCAGCAGAGCGCACTGGCCAATACCGCCTGAACGCCATCAACACAATACGATAACAATTCTGAACGTCGATTCGCGAGGCTGCTATGACCACTGACACCACTGCCCGGGCTCCGGCCACTTCCAGTGCCCTCATTCCGATGACCATTATCGGGGTGCTGTTTTTCGTGTTTGGCTTTGTCACCTGGCTGAACGGTGCACTGATTCCCTTTCTGAAAATCGTCTGTGAACTCAATGAGTTTCAGGCACTGTTTGTCACCTTTGCGTTTTATATCGCCTATACCGTCATGGCGCTGCCCGCCGCGCTGGTATTGCGCCGCACCGGGTACAAGACCGGGATGGTCATCGGGTTGGCGGTGATGGCGGTGGGCTCGCTGGTGTTCATTCCCGCCGCCCAGTCCAGTCACTATGCCGTGTTTTTGTTGGCGCTGTTTATTCTGGGCACCGGGTTGACCTTGCTGCAGACGGCCGCCAATCCCTACATTGTGTGTATTGGTCCGCGCGAGAGTGCCGCCATGCGGATGAGCATCATGGGGCTGTTGAACAAGGCCGCCGGTGTGGTGGCTCCGGTGGTGTTTACGCTCTGGGTACTGACCGGCATGGACCAGTTCGATGAGGATGTGCTGTTGGCATTGAGCGCCGAGGCGCGTGCGGAACGCTTGGCGGAGCTCTCGAATCGCCTCGTGGTGCCCTATCTGTATATGGCCGGAGCGCTGCTGGCCTTGATGCTGTTTGTGCAGTTCTCNTCNCTGCCGGAGTTGAACGTNGACGCCGAAAGTGACGANGANGCNGGNGATAAGNTNGGCATNCTCAATCATCCCCAGGCGATTCTGGGTGCGATCGCGCTGTTCATGTACGTCGGGGTGGAAGTGATCGCNGGCGATACNATCGGGCTCTATGGGCGGCGAATGGATGTNGCNCACTTNGGTTCACTGACGGCNTACACCATGACGTTTATGGTCATCGGGTATGTGGTCGGCGTGCTGTGCATTCCCCGTTTTNTGAGTCAGGCNAGGGCGNTGACCGGGTCCGCCATTTTCGGNGTNCTGTTTACCGTGGGGGTNCTGACCGGNTCNGGCGANAGNGACTGGATTGCNTC
>NZ_NZQP01000027.1:19054-56809 GCF_002695945.1 Marinimicrobium sp.
TNTTNGGNTGGCTNGGNATTCCCACGGTNCCCAANACNGTCATGTTCCTGGCGCTGCTGGGGCTGGCCAATGCCTTGTGCTGGCCGGCGATCTGGCCCCTGTCGCTGGCGGATCTGGGNAAGTACACCAGNGTCGGNTCGGCGCTGNTGATCATGGGGATTGCCGGCGGTGCGGTGATCCCGCTGCTGTACGGCCATTTTGCGGAAAGCACCAGCAATCAGGCGGCCTACTGGGTCATGCTCCCCTGCTACGCCTACATTCTGTTTTATGCCCTGAAAGGGCACAAGCTGCGCCGCTGGAAATCCTGAGCGGCGCTTCCCCCTCTCCTCTGCTTGGCCGGTCCGCACTGTCGCGACCGGTCACTTTTTTGAGGTGTCTCTATGTCTGAANCTTCTGCCNATCGACGTTTCCTTGCCCTGGATGTCATGCGCGGGCTGACCCTCGCACTGATGATTCTGGTCAACACGCCCGGCTCCTGGAATGCGGTGTACGCACCGTTACTGCATGCCGACTGGCACGGTGCCACGCCCACGGATTACATCTTTCCCTTCTTTCTTTTTATCGTCGGTTCGGCCCTGTTTTTCTCGAGCCGTTCGCGTACCGCGCAGCCGGTGTCGGCGCGGTTGCTGAATATTGTGCGCCGCAGTGCCCTGATTTTTCTGATCGGTGTGTTGCTCAACGCGTTTCCGTTTACGGAAGGTGTGGCGACGCTGCGCATTCCGGGCGTGCTGCAACGAATCGCGCTCGCGNACCTGTTGGCCGCACCGATTGCCCTGTTTGTGCCGGGGTTGTGGCGGGNCGTGATCATGGNNGGCCTNNTGCTCGGTTANTGGGCNNTNTTGCAGNTGGGGGANGATCCCTACAGCCTGCAGGGCTCGGTGGTGCGTCAGTTTGATCTGTGGGTATTCNGCGCGGAGCATATCTGGCAGGGCAAGGGGCTGGCGTTTGATCCGGAAGGCNTGTTGTCGACGCTGCCCTCGGTGGTGACGGTGCTGCTTGGCTTTGAGGCGACGCGCATTCTGGTGCTGGGTGCCTCGCGCTGGCGCAGTCTTGGGTTACTCGCTCTGGGCGGAGTGGTTCTGGTGTTGCTGGGCCTGGTCTGGCATCCGTGGTTTCCGATCAACAAATATCTGTGGACCAGTTCATTCGTGTTGCTGACCGGGGGCGCCGCGCTGTTGGTGTTGGTCGCCCTGGTGTTGCTGGAGTCATGGCCAGCGGTTAAGCCCGTATATCGGGGGTTCGCCATGCTGGGTAAGAACCCGCTGTTTATCTATGTGTTGTCGATCGTCCTGGCAAAAACCCTGTACCTGATTCCGGTGGGGGAGGGGTCGGCCTATCAGTGGTTGTATGCTTCCCTGGCGCAATGGTTCAGCCCCACCAATGCGTCGCTGTTGTTTGCCCTCCTGTTTGTCGCCGTGCACTGGCTGGTCGCCTGGTGGCTTGAGCGCAAGCGCATCGTCATTTCCATTTAAAACGGGTACGCAAAAAAAAGCCGCGAACCCCCAGAGTGTGGTTCGCGGCGCAAGCGGCGCGTCAGGCCAAAAAAACGTCAGGCGTCAGTCTGTTCTTCAGTCTGCTCTTCGGTGGTTTCGTCTTCTGCCTGGTCGATGGTGAAGTTCACCTCGGTGGTGGTGTCGGCTTCAACGGTGGCGTTGGCGGTACCGAAGAACACCAGTTCATCAACGGCTTCCGGATCGTCATCAACGGCACCGCAGGTGTAGGCCAGGGTGTAATCACCCTCGGACACAAAGCCGACTTCATAGCGGTATTCACCGTCCACATCAGACACCAGAGCGGTCGTCAGCGGGTCGGTTTCGGCACCGGATACATCGGTGGGGGTGACATCGGCACCGGAGTACACGTATACCGAGCCGGTCTGGTTGGCGGGGTCGGCGCACTGATCGACCAGTACCTCGGCGTCGACCTGTCCGGCAATGGTACCCACGGCGGTGTTGTCAATCAGGCGCAGTGCCGGCTTGAGGAAGGCGCCCGCCTGGCCGCCCGGCATGACTACCGATTTGCGCAGGTCAAAGTCAATGGTGAAGTTGGCGGTACCGCCGGCAACCACAGTGAAACCGCTGACCAGTTTCAGGCCGGTCTGGCTGCCACTGGGAACCCGCAGCTCCGGCATGGTGCCATCATCCAGCTCAATGTAAGAGTCCAGCACGCCATCGTGCTCGGCATTCACCGCCAGGCGGATCCACTCGTAGTCGCCAGCGGGCACGGTTTCATCGGTCAGCAGTGACTCGGAAGCAGAGCCNTGAAGAGACAGCAGATCGATGCTCTTGGGTTCNTCGAA
Organism: Marinimicrobium sp.; assembly: GCF_002695945.1. Lineage (NCBI taxonomy): Bacteria > Pseudomonadati > Pseudomonadota > Gammaproteobacteria > Cellvibrionales > Cellvibrionaceae > Marinimicrobium > Marinimicrobium sp. Next base: position 21,354 of record NZ_NZQP01000027.1, read on the forward strand.
GGTGAATTCCAGCGCTTCGCCGTCGGCGGGTTTCAGGGANACGCCGGANAATTCCACCACCACCTGGGCGGCGCTGTCGATGGGAGCGTCGGTCACGTTCAGGCTCAGGCGNCCTTCGTTGCTGCCGGCGCTGTTGTCGTTGGAGCTGCCACCGCAAGCCACCAGGGTGGCCAGGGATGCGGCGAGCGCCAATTGCAGTGGACGTTTTTTGAACTGTGTCATCGATATCACCTCGTTNGGGTTGATGGAATCAAAGNNTNANTGCTGATCCGGNGAGTGNNNGGCAGGCCCCAAAAGGGAGCGNTNTGTTGCTCTGCGTCTCACCCGGATCGTCTCTGATGCCGTTTTTTGACACTATAGTCCCAAAAGTGGGTTATTCAATGTGATTNNTATCACATTTTTTGAATGTTTTTTGACGCTATAATCCCAACATGAGCGATAGAACCCAAAAAGCCCTGATTCGGGCGCTTTATCGAATGCTGCGTCCGATGGTGCGGTTGCTGTTGCGCCATGGGGTGTCTTATCGCCTGTTCGCNGATATCGCCCGCCATGTGTATGTCGATACCGCCCGGGAGGACTTCGCGATCCCGGGGCGCAAACAGAGCCTGTCACGCATGGCGGTNTTGACGGGCATCAATCGCAAGGACATCGCCAAGCTNCAGGANCGCTCNCACCCTCTGTCCGATGCNCCCGCCGAACAACCGACGCCCGCTGCCCGGGTTATCACCGGNTGGCTGAATGACGTACGCTTCCACACCCCGGCCGGCGAGCCGGCGATGCTTCCGGTAGAGCGNGAAGATNCTGGGCCGAGCTTTACGGCGCTGGTGCGTGAATACAGTCGCGATGTCCCCGTGCGGGCCCTGCTGGATGAGCTGGAGCGCATCGAGGCGGTGCGGCGTACNGGTGAGGGCGTGTCGCTGTTGGCGAGAGGCTATATNCCCCTGGAAGACATGCAGGAAAATATCCGGATTTTTGGGACCGCGGCGGCAGATTTGATGGGCACCATGGATCACAATATTGCGAAACAGACACCGGGGCCNTTTATTCAGCGCACGGTCTCCTANGTCAACATCCCGGAGGAGCTGCTTGAACGCATTCGCGAGCGCAGCGCCCGGGAGGGGCAGGCCTTTCTGCTCCAGGTGAATGATTGGNTGGCCGAGTGTGATCGAGACCAGTCCCCGGAGCTTGCGGGCTCCGGCCAGGTACGGGCCGGCATTGGCCTNTACTATTTTGAGCAACGAAANGACGAGCGTTCATTTCCGGGTACCGGAGTCATCTCCGGCNAGGAAAATGCGACGCCCAGNGAGGATGATGCATGAAGCGGCTTGGTGTGGTCAGTGCAACACTGGGAGCCCTGATGATGGCGGGGTGCCTGAGCGACAGTTCGTCCGTGGCGGGGATTGAGGGCACCGGCAGTCCGACCACCGTCAGTGGCAGTGTGACTGCCTATGGCAGCGTCTACGTCAACGGTCTGCACATCGAGATCGATACCGCCGACATCTCCGTTGACGGTCAGCCGGCCGGGGTCGATGACATCACCCTGGGCATGGTGGTGGATGTCGAGCTTGACCAGTTGCAGGGGCAGGATGCGGTTGCCGCAGCGGTCCGCTATAACCGCACCCTGCGCGGTCCGGTGGACGCTCTGGTATCAAGCAGCGATGTCCGGCGTGAAATTCAGATTCTCGGGCAGACTGTGGTGGTATATGACGATGTGCGCTTCGATGGCATTGCCTTTGACTCGCTGGAGCCTGGGGCCTACCTCGAGGTGAGTGGTCTGGTGGCCGCCGAGGGACAGTGGCTGGCGACCAAAGTCGCCAGTGCCGATCGGGGCCCACTGACCGCTCAGGGCCGGGTAGAAACCTGGCGAGCGGATCAGCAGCGCTTCCAGCTCGGAGAACAATCGGTGGACGTCTCGCAGGCTCAGGTCAGTGGCGATCTGGCTGAGGGGGACACGGTAGTCGTGCGCGGCGGCGAGCGGCGCGGCGAACTCTGGTATCCGGATCGCATTGAGTTGATCGAGCCGGCCAGACCCCAGGAGGGAGGACAGTGGTACCAGGAAGGGGTTATTGAGCGGTTCGTCTCACGGGAGGCCTTCGAGGTGAACGGTATCCCGGTGGATGCCAGCGGGGCCCGAGGGCTGTCGGACCAGATCGAGCTCGGAGAAGGCGTTCGGGTGATGGTGAGCGGCACCCTGCGCAATGAAAGCCTGGTCGCCGAGCGGGTACAGGTGTTGCGCCCTGGGATCAACCGGATCCGCGCCAGGGTGGATGCAATCGATCCGGACCGCGGAGAGGTCGTGTTACTCGGCGGCCGGTATCAGCTAACGGACCTGACCGCGTTTGAAAACCCGGCCGGTCGCGGCAACCCGCGTGAGGGTGTCAACCTGAACAGCCTGCGGGTCGGAGAGTGGTTGGAACTCTATGCCTACTATGAGGGCGAGTCCCGGGTGGTCACGCGAGTCCAGCGGCAACCGGGCTATGTTGATACCGTCGCTCTGTCTGGCCCCGTAACCGCGATCGACCGGGATAACCGGTGGTTGACGGTGCTCGGGGTGACCGTGGCCGTTGACGGGGCCGACGGTGAGGCGCTGTTCGATGAGCTGGCGCTGGGCGATTCGGTGTCGGTGACCGGGGATGCGTCGGGCTCCCATGTGACCGCGAGGTCGTTGAGTCGCCGCGATGTGCCGGAGGATGTGCGGGGCTGTCCGCCGCCGCTGCCCGGTCAGTGCGCTGCGGCGACCGGGCCGTCGACTGCGGCACAGTCGACTATGGGTCCGGCCGACGCGGAGCTGCTGCAGTTCCGGTTCTGATCAGAACTGCTGTGCCGCCCCGTCAATCCAGCTCTGTTTGACTCGCAGCTGGTCGTCGACGGCCAGCAGGCTGGCCCGGTACCCCGGTGCCAGCCGTCCCAACTCCCGATCCAGTCCGAGCATCTGCGCCGGGTAGAGACTCGCCATTCGCAGGGCTTCCTCCAGCGGCTGTTCCAGCTGCGCCAAGGTATTGCGCACCGCGCTGAGCATATCCAGATCCGAGCCCGCCAGGGTGCCATCGGCGGTGGCGCAGCGGCCGTTGTCGGCGTGAATGGTCTCGCCCTTGAGGGTGAACTGCTTGTGCTGCGCGCCGACCGTCGGCATGGCATCGGTGACCAGCACCATTTTGCCCCGACACTTGGCGGCGAGCGCCACTTTGAGCGTGGCGGCGTGCACGTGATAGCCATCGACGATCAGGCCACACCAACTGTCGGGATCTTCCAGCGCGGCGNCCACCACGCCGGGTTCCCGGCTGGTCATCGGGGTCATGGCGTTGAACAGGTGCGTGAAACTGCGTACCCCGGCGGCCAGGGCGGTGCGAGTCTGCGCGTAGTCGGCGGCGGTATGCCCGGCCGCCACCATGACCCCCCGCTGACTCAGGTCGCGAATCAGCTCCGGAGTGGTCCGCTCTGGAGCCAGGGTGACNAGGGTAAACCCGTTATCCAGTGAGCTCAGCAGGTCCACGGCTTCGGGGGTCAGGCGGCGGAACTTGCTCTCGTCGTGCACCCCCTTGCGGGCCGGATTCAGAAAGGGGCCCTCCAGGTGAATACCCAGTACCCCGGGCACACCGTCGGCGATGGCCTGATGGACCGCCGCAATGGCCCGGGCCACGATGTCCAGATCATCACTGATCAGGGTCGGCAGAAAGCCGGTGGTGCCGAACCGCCGGTGGGCGGCGCCAATGGTGCGCAGGGTGTCGATGGTGGGGGCATCGTTGAACAGGGCTCCGCCGCCACCGTTGACCTGGGTATCAATCAGGCCGGGAATCAGTCGGGTTCCGTGCAGGTCTTCCACCCGGTAGTCGGTCGGAACCTGATCCTCGGCGACCAGCCCCTTGATGAGGCCGCCGTCGAGCAGCAGGGCCCGGTGCTCCAGCCACTCATCACCGGTAAATATCGGAGCGCGGATCAATGCCTGCTTCATGTCGGGTCTCTCCTGGGCTTACCTTGTGCGCTTGGTGTTGTACCTTGCGCTGCGTTAGACGGTTTCGGTTACTTTGTTCAGGTGCGGTGGTTCATCGGGATGATACCCGCGCGCGATGGCCAGTGCATTGGCCATGCGGTAGAAACTCTGGATCGCCAGGATGGGGGCAATCACCGGGTGAGCCTCGGGGACCACCGGCAGTGTGTCGGCAAGGTCCGCCTCGCCGGCCACCAGAACCCGGGCGCCGCGCTGGCGAAACTCCTGAACCAGTGATTCAGTGCTCTCGCGGGTCTCGTCCTGCTGGGCGAAAACCAGCACCGGAAAGTTTTCGCCCACGATGGCCATGGGGCCGTGCCGGACTTCGGCGGCGCTGAAGGCCTCGGCGTGCAGGCCGCAGGTTTCCTTGAGCTTCAGGGCGGCTTCCTGGGCAATACCAAAACCGAGCCCCCGCCCGATCACAAACAGGTTGTGCACGGGGGTCAGCGCCTTCACGGCATCGGACCAGTCGAACGACCAGGCCCGGGCAAGCGCCTCGGGCAGTTGGCGCAGCTCTGCGCGCAGGGTCTCGCTGTCCGCCCACTCGGTGACCAGATGCAGCAGGGCCGAGAGGCTGGCGATATAGGATTTGGTGGCGGCGACACTCAGCTCCTGACCGGCCTGCAGAGGCAGCACCAGGTCGGCCATCTGTGCCAGGGGGGAGTCGGCGACGTTGACCAGCGCCAGGGTCAGTGCTCCGGCGGCCTTGGCACGCTCGACATTGGCGAGCAGGTCCGGGCTTTTCCCGGACTGGGAAATGGCGATGTATAGCACACCGTCCAGTTGCTGCGGGCGCTGATACACCGATCCGACCGAGGGTGCGGCGGAACAGGTGATCAGGCCGAGCTGGGTTTCGATCAGGTATTTGGCAAAAGTGGCCGCATGGTCCGAGCTGCCCCGGGCGCAGGTGACCACGGCGCGGGGGCGGTAGGCGCGCAGACGCTCGGCGGCGGCCTTGACCCGAGAGGCGTTGTCGCTGAGCTGGTGACTGACCACGGCCGCGGCTTCGCCGGCCTCGCGGTGCATCAGAGTCTGGTCCGGAGCGGGTAATGAGGCGGTGTTCATGGAAACTCCTGTCTTGATCCCGGCATGGGTCCCGGTAATCCGGTAAGCCATCACGGGATGAATGATGCGTAGTAGATGGTGCTGTTAGACAACGTTGTCTTTTGGGCTATTCTGCACGCGTCGAGGAGGAAAGTAAAGCGGTTTGCCCAGGGTGGCCGGCGTCAGGAGGACGCCGGGGTGCGAGACGGGGGCGGACAGGTGGAGTCACGCACCACCAACTGGGGGTAAAACCCTTCGCTGTCGGTGGGTTTGTCGCCCTTGCGGTGGCGGATCTGATGGACCAACAGCTCCGCGGCCGTGCGGGCGATATCCGCATTGGGCTGACGGGCCGTGGTGAGGTTGGGCCAGGCCTGGCGCGAGAAGGGGCTGTCTTCAAAGCCCACGATGGACAGGTCCCTGGGTACATCCACGCCCGCCAGACGGGCCGCGAACAGGGTGCCCGCGGCAATTTCATCGTTACAGGCAAATACCGCGGTGGGCCTCGGGGTCAGGGCCAGCAGTTGCCGGGTCCGCTTGACCCCGGATTCGAAGGCGTACTCACCCTCGATGATCAGCCGGGGATCGGCGTCAATCTGGTTTTCCTTCAGGGCCTGCTGGTAGCCCGCGAGACGTTCGACGCTGGATTTGTGCGCCTCTTCCCCGCCCAGAAACGCAATGTGTCTGTGCCCCAGGTCGATCAGGTACTGGGTGATGTTGTAGGCCGCCGTGCGGTCATCCACAAACACGCAGGGTGAAAGAGTGTCCGGCGGCTGGCTTCCCGACAGTATCCGCACAAAGCGGATGCTGCGCTCGGTCAGGGCTTCCAGAACCTNGGGCATCTCGGACATGGGGGGAGTGAGCACCAGCCCGCCCACGCGGCTGCGGTCCACCATGCCAAAAATTTCCTCCAGCAGCTCCGGNGACTTGGCGTCGCAGGGGTGGATCACCAGCTCGTAATCCTGGCGGCGGCACTCATCGAGAATACCGCGCTGCATTTCGATCACATAGTTGCTGTTGGGGTTGTCATAGATGAAGCCGATGGAGGAGGCGGCGCCGCGCAGTACCCGCGCCGACAGGTTGGGCTGGTAGTTCAACTCCTTGATGGCCTTCCAGACCTTGTCCTGAAGCTCCTGGCCGACCGTGCTTTCCCGGTTGATAACCCGGGAGACGGTTTTAAAGGATACNCCGGCGCGCTTGGCAACGTCTTTGATGGTTGGCTTCATTACCACAGAAATCCGCTTGGCTGGGTGGAGACGGCCGTCGTGGGCGGCCAAAGCCGGGCACTATAGCATATCCGACAATGGCTTGATCCCGGCCCGCCCATGGCGTTGTTACGCNCCACCTTGAGGGGGCCAGTGAAGNGTGAAGCGGGCACCGCCGGTGGTGGCNCTATCCACCCGCACGGTGCCGTGGTGCCACTGCATCACCCGGTGCACNATGGCGAGCCCGAGTCCGAACCCGGCACTGTGCAGCTCCNGGGCATCGCGCAGGCGGACAAAGGANTCGAAGATCCGCTCCCGCTCTTCCTCGGGAATGCCCGGGCCGTCGTCCTCCACTTGAACCTGGGTGCCATCGGCGGCCGTAGTCAGGGTGATATCAATCCGCTCTCGGGCGTAGCGCAGGGCGTTCTGCAGCAGGTTNTGCAGGGCGCGCTCCATCAGCGGCCAGTCGCAGGTCACGGGGGGTGGATGGGCCGCCGTGTGCAGGTAGAGGCGTGGCGGATGCTCCAGGTGCCCACTGAGGCGCTGCCANAGGTCCTGCAGCAGGCCGGGCATGTCGCCCGGAGTGAGATGCAGGGTGGGCTGTTGCTCGAAGCGGGCGTAGTGCAGCAGTTGATTGACCAACTGGTCCATCTCCGTCACATCCGCTTTCAGGCTCTGCAGCCGGTTGCNCAGCGTCTGCGGGTCGCTNTTGGCATCGGCCATNTCCAGGGCGAATTTCATGCGTGCCAGGGGGGTGCGCAGCTCGTGGGAGACCGCGTGAGTCATTTCCCGCTGGGAGCGCAGCAGGTCACGAATGCGNCGGGCCATCTGGTTGAACGCCTGGGCCAGGCGTTGCGCGGCGGAATGCCCCTGCANCTCCATCACGGCGGTTTCAGGGTTGCGTCCGAGGGCCTCGGCCTGTTGNTCCAGACGGTTCAGGTCCCGGGTCAGGGGCCAGAGCCAGAAGAACACCACGGCCGCCAGGGCGCCGTAGAAGAGCAGCGCCAGCAGGGCTTCGAAACGCCGGGAGGCATCGGGGGTGACTTCCCCGATGANGATGACCTGGGGGTGTTCGGCGAGCTTGCGGTAGTGGTAGAGGTTGCCGTTGGCGTCCTCGAATGACAGCGACTCGCCGGCTTGAAGGCGCTGCTTGATCGCCTCCCCGGAAATATCGGACAGCGGCACCAGGCGGACATCGGTCTGTCCTTCGCGTGCCAGCCGGTGCACGAGGCTGCGGGTCTGGTCGAGCGGTCGGCCGGCGCTGCTGTGTTGCAGTACCTCGGCGAGAATGGCGCCCGGCGCCTGGGTTGGGTGTTCGGCCTGGTAGGCGCTCCAGAGTTGATCCAGNGCCCACCCCAANCCCAGGGTNGCCAGCACGATGAGCAGGTAAAGCGACAGAAAGGCTCTTTTCATGTCATGGCNGCCGCCGGTTCAGGCCGTTCACTCCGCTTCCCAGGCGTCGGCGATAAACAGATAGCCCCGGNCCCAGATGGTTTTGATGCGGGCGGGATTGTCCGGGTTATCCCCGAGCTTTTTGCGCAGTTGGGANACGCGCACATCAATGGTCCGGTCCATGCCATCATAAGGCCGCCCATAAAGCTCCCGGAACAGAAAATCCCGACCCACCACGTCCCCGGCGCGCTGGGCGAGCAACCACAGCAGGTCGAANTCGTGACTGGAAAGCTTGATGGGAGCGCCTTCGAGTTCGACACTGCGGGAGCCGCTGTGCACNTCCAGGGTNCCNAAGCTCAGGGTCTGTGGNGTGCTCGGAATGCCGGGNTCGATGCGCCGTAGCAGTGCCCGGATACGGGCGAGAAGAATCCGCGGCTCGGCGGGTTTGATCACATAGTCATCGGCGCCGAATTCCANNCCGAGAATCTGGTCGGCATCTTCGTTGCGGGCGGTGAGCATCATGATCGGGCCGGTGAACGCCGGGCGCAGTTCCCGACANAGGGTCAGGCCGTCTTTGCCGGGNAGCATGATGTCCAGNATCAGNAGNTCCGGTTGCANNTGACGGACCCGCTCCGGGACCCGGTCTCCGCGATCTTCCACCGCCACCTCAAAGCCGTTGTCGGTNAGGTAGTCCCGCACCAGGGCGGCAAGGCGGTGATCGTCTTCGGCCAATAGAATCTGTTGCATGGGTGTCCGGTTCGTCTGTTATTGGNAAGCGTCAGAAAAAATTCCAGGGCTTGCGTCGGCGAGAGCGGAANTCGGTGTACTCGCGGATCACTTCGAACAGTCGGCTGGCGAGCAACTGGTNGTCCCGCTCGGCGCGTAGCTGGAAGGTCANACTCTGTTCGGTGCGTGCCTCGTAGTGGTATTCGCCCTGGTCTTTTTCCNGCCAGCAGGCCAGGGGCTGCTCGCTCTGATCGACGAACAGACACAGGGCGTCGGGATAGTCACTGTGCCAGCGAATGTCGACNCGTTGCTCGCACAGCACCTGATTTTCCGCCAGAGCGCAGATGCTCGGTTTCAGNTCCAGCGCGCTGTCCGCCGCGCTGGCGCCGGCNACACACCANCCCGCCAGGATCCACAGGGATTGGCGCATGGGNNTNTTNTGGGTACTGCCACACCTCAGTTGCCCGAGTTTAAAAATGGTATACGCCCCCGACGAAGATTTGCATCACCTTATTCTGGTCAGTCAGGGGGCTGTGGCGAACNGCTTNGCTCAGNTGCTCGTACTGAACGCTGGCCAGCCAACGCCATTGTTCNTTNACCGGTCGGTTCCAGCTCAGCCGCACAAAGGGTGCCGTGCCGCTACCGGGGCGGTAGGCGGGACGGGCACCACTCGATTCCCCCTGGGTGACGCCGTAATAGTATTCCATCACCTCGGCGCTTTTCCAGCTGAATCCGAGGCTGATGCCCAATTGGTTGGCGTCCCGGCGGGTTCCGGTGCTGACNGCAAACCGGAGCTCTTCGCCATNGTGCACACCACTGACATCGGACAGCGCCTGGAGCTGCCACTGAAACCGGCCGAAGTCACCGGAGGTTTCCACTCCGGCCAGGGCGGCGATATTCCGGTCCCGGAGCGGGGGCGGTGATACCTGCGTGGGTTCGGGGTTGGCCGGGGCCGGGCTTTCCTGCTCCCGCTGATCCTCCTGCGGGCCCTCGAACGCGTCCTCATCGGCGACCGCCGGGGGTTCGGTGGGCGCATCGGGCGCTGGGCTGAAGTTGGCGCCCAGGGTGTTCAATCCGCCCTGGAGAAAAAAGCGGCCCCAGTCGTCCTCAAAGAAGTACAGGCCATCACCGCTGGGGGTGATCAACAGGTTCACCATCCAGTCCCGCCGATCGACCAGGGTGTAGCCCAGGTCCAGGTTGTCAAAGAAGAATCGCTTGCCGTAATAGGTGACCTGGGGAATCAGCACCAGCGGCACATCATCGGCGCCGGCGATCGGGTTGGTGCGCAGTCCGGCGCCCAGCGCCAACTGGATGTCCCAGGTGCCGGTCGCGACACAGCGGGCGCTGCTGTGTTCGCAGTGCCCCGCGTCGTCGTCCGCCAGGCTGGGCGACGCCAGACTCGATGCCAGCAGCAGTGCCGCCAGAGGGCAGGCGCGGACCAGGATGTCAGTTAAGCGCGTCATCAGATCGATACTACTCTCATTTCGGGGGGTGAGTTTATCACCGAAGGTGCACGCGTGACCTTCGGGCGGAGCTGTCGAGTCTTCAGTGTGCCTGTTGTACCGGGAAAAAGCCGTCATGCCTTTGTGAGAGTGTGTAAAAACCTGTAAGCCGTGGCGCTCTTCGTCCCGCAGCCGCCGCAGAGTTACACAAAATTACACTCTTTCGCAGTTGCGCTACAGAAACCGGCCGCCCGTGGGGCTAGAGTGAAGGGATGATGCCATAAACCCCACGACTTTTTTGAGGATGGATTCGCATGAACATTCGTTCAATGACTTTGTGCGCTTTGGCGGCCAGCCCGATGCTGCTGGTGGCTTGCGGTGGTTCAAACGGCGATGGAGAGGGCCCGGGCCGATACGATACCGATTACCGTCAACTCCGCTGGGCGGATCCCGACCTGGAGCCGCTGACCAATGAGCATTCACCGGAAGCCGTGTCGCAGTTCGTGCGCAACGGGCTGCGCTTGCAGATGCGCGCCGGTGACTATAACTGGGCCGAAGAGGGCGGCGTGGCGATGCCCGATGTATCGGACAACGCCGCGGAGGGTGGCGACGATTATTCCCGCACCAACGTGCACGTCGAGGGCGTGGATGAGGCGGACCGGTTGAAGTATGACGGCCGTTACCTCTTTGTTGCCGAGTCGCCCCAGTCCAGCTATCACCGTTTTGCCGAGAGTGTGGCGCTGGATGAGGCGGCCGGTGATGACGGGTCAGTGCCGGAGCCGCCGCCGGTTCAGGCGCTGCGCATCTATGAAACGGACCCGGAACAGGCCAGAGCCACTTACATCATGCGCTATGAGCTCGAACGGGACGCCGACTCGCCCCTGGTGCTGTCCCAGCTTTATACCCTGGAAGACGGTGACGCCACCGAGGCGGTCGTGGCCCTCAGTGACAGCCGTTATTACTACGGCGGCTGGGGCTGGATGGGCATGCCGGAGATTGCGCTGCAGGAGGGCCATACCCGGGTCGAGCTGGTGGACGTCCAGTCGCCGGAGAACCCTTCGATCCGCTGGTCTCTGGAAGTGGAGGGGACGCTGCTCAACAGTCGGAAGATCGGCGATGTGCTGTACCTGGTGTCCCGCAGCAGCCCNTACATTGAGGGGCTGGAGCCCTATGCGGGTACCGANGANGCGCGCCAGAACAACGAACGCTTGATCAGCTCCACCCCGATGTCTGATCTGCTGCCCGGCTATCGCGTGGATGAGGCGCCGGAGCANCCGCTGGTGAGTGAAGGGGACTGCTATNTGCCGGAAACATTGAACCCCGATGAAGGTTTCGCCGACATAGTGACCGTGAGCGCCTTCAATCTACGGGAGCAACGNCTGGTGAGCGCNGTCTGTGTCAACGCGCATTTGAGCGGGCTGTACATGTCACTGGACAGCCTTTATCTGGGAACCCGTGCCGGACTATGGCGGGAGGAGAAAACCGGGCTGCACAAGTTTGCCATTGCCGGGGGCGATATCCGCTATCGGGGNACCGGGCTGGTACCGGGACAACTGAACTGGTCGGACCCCTCCTTCAGCATGNACGAGGCNNAGGGTTACCTGCGGGTGGTGACCACCGTGTGGGAGGACTGGAGCGACCCGGAGCACTTTCTGCATGTGCTGAAAGAAGCGNCTGATTCCGACAGTCGCACCCTGGACGTGGTGGCANGGCTGCCCAATGANGCCCAGCCGGCGCCGATCGGCAAGCCGGGNGAGGATATCTACNCCGTCCGTTTCTTGGGAGACCGGGCCTATATNGTCACCTTTGAACGCATCGACCCGCTGTATGTGCTGGATGTCTCAGATAATGAAAACCCCTCGGTGCTCGGGGAACTGNAGATTCCGGGTGTGTCCAATTACCTGCACCCCGTNGGNGAGGGATACCTGGTGTCCGTGGGCCAGGAAGCCGATGAAAACGGCGGTTTCGGNGGGGTGAAAGTNGAACTGTTTGATGTGCGCGATGACCTGAANCCGGTCAGCGTCGAGGCCGTTGAGTTGGGNGGCTCCGGGAGNTGGAGCGAGGCGTTGACCGACCTGCGGGCGTTCAATTTNCTNCCGGTCGGCACGGATCAGTTNCGCTTTACNGTTCCGGTGACCCGCCGCGACGGTTACCGCTGGCTGGATTCCGGACTGTTTTTGTTTGAGGTCAACGAGCTGACCGGTACCCAGGCCACGCTGGAGACTCGGGAACCCTTGATCGTGGAGTCGGCGACCGGCTCTGGTTATGAGTATCCCATGGGGGGCGGCAGTGACCGCAGCCGGATGCATGGCGATACCGTGTACTACCTGCACGGCAATGACATCTGGGCGCGNGACTGGGATGAGCCGGAGTCGCTCGAAGGGCCTTTCAGTTTCTGACACAGGGGAGTGATGCATGATGCACAAAGTGATGATTTCCATGAACATTGCGTCCAACGGCCAGGCTCGGGAGCCNGAGGCGCTGTTGGAGCTCCGGCGTCGCGTCCGGGACGTGAGTGCCAGCCCGGAAGAGGCGCTCCACACACACTGGCAGCTCTGGCAGATGAGCGGGTTCGATGCCTATCAATTCACGCTCAGCCGATGCGGCTCGGTAGGATGCAACGACATCCGGGTCAGAGTGGCGGCCGGCGCGGTTGTGTCGGCGCATGAGCTGGGCACCGGCAAGGCCTGTTCGACCGCCGAGGTGGGCACCGTGGATGANTATTTCCGCTGGATCGAAGCAGANCTGTACCGCAAACCCCGGACACCTCAGGCGGTCTATCACCCGCTGTATGGCTACCCCCTGAGCTTTTCCCTGCAGGCGGCCCACGACAGCCGGCGGGCATTGGAGCGTCAACTGGCCTAGCGCAATCACCTCAGACAACCGGGGTCGGCGAGGGACCGGTTNAGCCGATGACCCGGGCNGAGGTTGTGCACCGGGCGAACATTTTNTCCGCTAAACTGTCTNAGTACCGGTACACNGAATNTNCAGATCCGGGCTTCCTCCGANTCTGNCGGTGATTGCGAGAGGTGTCTCGATGCGCATACCTTGGGCCCCTGCGGCCTTTGTTCTGCTGCTCGGCGCCTGCAGCCACATGGAGCCCCTGCCTGAGTGGGTGCAGGCGCCTTCCTCCCGGGACCTTGANCAGGTCCTTTCCGGCGAGCTGTTGTTTGACGAGCCGCCCGCCGATAACGAATTGCCTCCCTATGACCTGATGACGCTCTCGCCCATGATGCGGGTGGTGGCGGAAGAAGTCGCGCTGCAATATCGCCACCCGGACCAGCGGGCGGAGGCGCTGCACCGGGCACTGCTGTCCTCCCCGATGGCCGGTGGGCTGGGCATGCGCTATACCGCGCTGAATACCACCACCGCAGCGCGTGCCTTTGAGCGGCGCGAGGTGAACTGCCTCAGCTTCACCCTGATGTATGTGGCCATGGCCCGGCACATCGGCCTGAACGCTGAGGTCAACGACGTGCAGGTACCGCCGGTGTGGGATTTTCGGGATGGCGAGTCTTTCCTCCTGTTCCGCCACGTGAATGCCAAGGTCATGCTGCCCCGCGGTGAGGAACTGGTGATCGACCTGGAAATGGAGCGTTACAGCCCGGTGTACGAGCAGAAAGTGATCGGTGACCGGGTGGTGGCCGCGCAGTTTTACAATAACCTGGGGATGGAGCGGGTGGCCGCCGGCGACCGACGCCAGGGCTTTCTGCACCTGCGCAGAGCATTGCAACTGGATGACCGGCAGAGCTACCTCTGGAACAACCTGGGAACCCTGTACAAACGCATGGGCGTGAATGGTGCCGCGGAAGTGGCCTACCGGCAAGGCCTGACACTGGCGCCGGGAGACCTATCCCTGATGAGCAATCTCGCCAGCCTGTACGAGGCCGAGGGTGAGACGGACAAAGCCGCGTATTTCCTGGAACGGGTGCGCAAGCATCGCAACAGTAACCCCTATTATCTGTATTCATTGGCTCGCGAGCAGCTTGCCAATGGCGATCTTGCCCAGGCCGAGCGATACCTGGAACAGGCGATTGCGCGCCAGGCCGAGGAGCCGAGGTTCTACGCCCTGGCAGCGGAGATCTATGACCAGCGGGCCTTGCCTGAAAAAGCGGAATTGATGCGTCGCAAGGCGGAAAGCCGGAGGGAGGAGGTCTATCTGTAAGCCGGAATACCGTGGTTCAATAAGGTGACATAAAAAAGGGGACTGGCGCGAAGCGCACAGTCCCCGAAGCGATAGACACTGGCTAAGGTCTATGCAGGAGGTTACCTGTCAGAACTGATAGCCGATGGAGAACTTCACGTTGCGCGGCAGAATGTACCGGCCGTTGGCCGATACCCCAGCGGCCCGCGGGTCGCCCTCGGTCAGCGCTTCTTCATCGGTAAGGTTATCCACCGCCAGTTGGAACTCCAGATTCTCGACATTCACAATCACACCGAGATCGAACTTCTCGTAGCTGGGCAGCTTNTTGATGTTGCCGTTGTCGCTGTAGCGGTCGCCGATGATGCTGGCGGTACCGTAGACCACNGCATCCACACCGTTGGCGAAGGACAGGTTGTAGCTCGGTGACAGGCGGATCTGNGAGTCCGGCTGGCGCTGGACGCTGTTGCCGGCATCGTCACCGCTCTTGATCTCGGTGTCCTGCANGGTGGCGTTCAGGGTCAGTTCGAACTCACCGAAGTAGAGGTTACCGTCCAGTTCCACACCCATGGCTTCGGTTTCCAGGCGATCGAAATCATTCAGCGCGACGTTGCCGAACGGNTGCCCTTTGGTTTCGTTCATGAAGCCGGTGGCGTACAGAGAGTAATTGGCCTGGGACAGCTTGTAGCCCAGTTCGTACTGCTGGACATCAATGATCAGATCCGAGCCATTCTGGAAGTCACCGCGGAAGTCACGATAGGCGTCGAAGTCCGGGAANTTCACCCCGTCGTTGATGCGCACAAATACGCCCGAATCTTCGGTCAGTGCCCAGTTGGCGGCGGCGGTGTAGGTNACCTTGTCTTCTTCGGTGTCCAGGGTCAGATCCGNAATACCGTCNCGGGCNCCATCGTCTACCGAGTAGGTGGTTTCGCGGGTCACCACGCGCACACCGGCATCCAGGGTCAGNTCGCCGAGGTAGGTTTCCCCNGCCATGTAGAAGGCGTTTTCNCGGGCNTCACCGATGGCGTCCACATCGTANTTGAANCCGCAGGTNGTCTGNTCAAAGTCNTGGCAGGCNTCGTCCACGCTGTCCGGGNTGATCATCTNACCATTCTGGCCNANCTCNTAGTANTTGGAGTTACCGATGGACCAGATNTCNTCGACTTCCCAGGTNGAGGCGTAGTAGCCCANGGTCAACTTGTAGTCGTCCCACTGCTTGGCAAGACTCAGGTCNTTGCTGAACGCTTCGATGTCTTTTTCCACCACCCAGGGACCGAACCGCTGNACNAGNGNGTTGGCGGCCACTTCGNCACCCGNGATGGTGGTGCCGGCCAGTCCGCCATTGAGGCTGCCCATGGTTACCGCCGCACCGTCCGGNACGAAACCGTAGGTATCGGCATCNCCCTTGGTGAGCCCGAAGCGGTCGGTNAAGGTCCAGCCGTTGGCCAGGTCCAGCTCGATCGAGCCGCCGGTCACGCTGCCGTCCCAGCCGCGCCCNTTACCCATGTCGCGCATTTCGAAGGTGGTTTCAGTGCCACCCATGCCNTCGCTGCCNCTGTAGGGCACCAGNACATTGCGGTTGGCNGGNCCGACCTGAGTGTAGCTGGCGTCAATCCCGGTGGGGTTGCCGTCGCTGTCCTGNAGNGCCACCGGCAGGTACCAGGTGCCGTGNTCATCGGTCGCGCGGTGGAACAGGTTGATCTTGCCGTTATCGAGTCGCTTGGTGAGGTTGATGGTGAANTGGTTGCCTTCCTCGGCATCGAACCCGGCTTCACGGATACCTTCGGAGGAGCTCACATANCCGCCGATCATGTAGTAGAGGTCGTCGCTCAGCTCGCCGCTGACCATGCCGTCCACCCGCTGCANGCCGAAATCGGAGGTGGAGTACTTNAGNACGCCNTCGGTATCNGGGCCGCCCTCTTTCAGAATGAAGTTGGTGGTCAGACCGACCTGNCCGTTGGAGTAAACCGGGTTGGGACCGCCGCGCAGGCCTTCCATGCGCTCGATGGTTTCATCNACGCGGAAGATCGTGGAGTTTTCCAGAAAGGAGAGGGTGGGCGGTGGGTAAACGGCCAGGCCGTTGACGGCAACGGTGACAAANTCGGCATCACCGCCACTCGGGAAACCGCGAACGAAAATGTTTGCCCCGGANACNCCGCCGGAGCTCTCAACCCAGACGCCGGGGACCGTTTTCAGCAGGTCGGCGGTACTGGANGGNGCNTTGCGCTTGATGTCTTCGGCACTGACGGTGGAAATGGCAAAGCTGGCGTCCAGCTTGCGCATGGCGGCACCCCCGGGCGTACCGGTGACCACCACTTCTTCAATGGGGCCCATGGCGGGTTGCTGCTCGGCTTCCTGGGCCTGGGCCGGAACGGCCAGCGCCAGCGCGGCCATTGANCCAAGCCACAGTACCGGGCGGCGTGAGTGCTTCAGGGCGTTGAGTGTTCGGGCCAGAGGCTTCTGGGTCATCATGGCATTTCTCCTCCCCGCGATGCGGGTCATTATTGTTGGACGTATTGTTGGTCGTTGNTGAGCNCAGCTGGGCCGGTCGCTGTTGGACGGTCCGATATTTTTTGTCTCTCTCGGTGTTGCCTGTNTTGTTCTCTCCATGGGGGNACCTCTTTTGGANGCGCCCGGCTCGGGGCGCNNGAGGGGTATTCCNCCGCGCTCGATTTTTAGCTTAGTTCAGCTAACTCCGTATTGCAATCGATTGCAAATTATTTTTACAAACGATTTCATAATAACTGAGTGATCCCTATATAACGTCTGATTCTGATACCGGTTACGGTTTTTGGCGCCAATTCGGGGCCGGGTTTCGGGCTCCGCCGCTCAGCGGCGGGCCTCAAAGCACGAATCCGGACGGAAGTCNGCCAGGCTCGGGACGCACTGGTCGGCTTCCGCCAGTACCCTGTCATCGCCAATGCCAACGGCGTACATGCCGGCCCGCTTGATGGCGGTAACGCCCGCCGCGGCATCTTCAATGCCCACACACAGGGCCGGTTCAACACCCAATCCCCGAGCCGCCAGGGTAAAAATCTCCGGGTCGGGTTTNGGGTGTTTNACCCGTGCGGCATCGGCAATGTAATCAAAGCGGTGGGCGATGCCGAGTCCGTCAATCACCGCCCGGGCGTTNTTACTGGCGGAGGCCAGCGCCATTGGAATGTTCCACTCGGCCAATTGATCCAGGAGCTGCGCCGCCCCCGGTAACAGGTCCGCCGGGGTCAATTGAGTGACCAGTTGTTGGTAGCGCTGGTTTTTGCGGTCCGCCAGGGCNAGCTTTTCGTCCTCCCGATATGGGCGGGAAGCGCCCTCCAGAACAATCNCGAGCGATGCCATCCGATCCACGCCCTTGAGTCGCTCATCGGCGTCGGCCGGCAAGCGAAACCCCTCTTCTTCGGCCAGTTGCTGCCAGGCGGCCAAATGAAGGCGGGCGGTATCGGCAATNACACCATCCAAGTCAAATATAGCAGCTCGGTAAGCGGTCATNGGGTGGGACTCCTCAGTGGGGCGGCGACAGGCGCCTGGTCTTGCNCCAGGGCAATGGTGTGCTCGCCATGTTGAAGGGTGATGGGGGCGCCTTCGAGCAGTTGATAGTGCGCCTGGGAGGCATCGACGCTGACCTCAATCAGCCGGCCCTGANCCCGCACCTTGAANCGGTAGTGGCTCAGGCCCTTGGGTAAGGTGGGGTTGAACATCAACTGATGATGTTGCAANCGCATGCCACCGAAACCCTGCACGAGGCACAACCAGGTACCCCCCATGCAGGCGGTATGAATGCCGTGCTGGGTGTTGCGGTGGTGATTGTCCAGATCCATCCGCGCCACCTGTTCGAAGTAGTGGCGGGNCTTGTCCGGGTAGCCCACCTCATTGGCCAGAATGCTGTGCATGCAGGCGGACAGGGTGGAGTCGTGGGTGGTGATGGGTT
This sequence comes from Marinimicrobium sp., assembly GCF_002695945.1. Taxonomy (NCBI): domain Bacteria; kingdom Pseudomonadati; phylum Pseudomonadota; class Gammaproteobacteria; order Cellvibrionales; family Cellvibrionaceae; genus Marinimicrobium; species Marinimicrobium sp. The sequence continues at coordinate 39,211 of NZ_NZQP01000027.1, forward strand.
CGTAAAAGTCGAAATCCCGTTTTTTCTGCTCCCGGCTGAATTGGTCGCTGAGCAGGAACAGCGCGAGCACNGTGTCCGCCTGTTTGCAGACCTGGTGACGGTAGATGGTCAGCGGGTGGTAGTGCAGCAGCAGCGGGTAGTGGTCCGCGGGCGTGTGCTCAAAGTCCCAGCGGGGTTTGTCGAGGAAACTGTCGTCCTGCAGGTGGATGCCCTGGCTTTCGTCATAGGGCAGATACATGCGCTCCGCCGCCTGCGCCCAGTCGGCCACCTCCCGCTCNTCCAGTGCCATGGCCCGGTACAGCTCCTTGGCTTTTGCGGGCGCCTGGTCTTTCAGCCACTGGTACAGCTCGACCGCATAGCGCAGATGGGCCTGCGCCATGGCGTTGGTGAAAAAGTTGTTGTTCACCAGGGCGGTGTATTCGTCCGGCCCAGTGACTTCGTTGATGCAGAACTGATCGCCCCGATGGGCGTTGTAGTGCCCGATGGCGGGCCACAGTCGGGCGCTCTCCAGCACCNCTTCGGCGCCGGCCTCAATCAGAAAGTCATCGTCCCCGGTGGCTTCGTGGTACTGCTTGACCGCATAGGCGACATCGGCGTTGATATGAAACTGGGCCGTGCCCGCCGGATAATAGGCGGAGCACTCTTCCCCGCCAATGGTGCGCCAGGGGAACAACGCGCCTTTGGGAATGGCCAGCTCCCGCGCCCGGGCGCGGGCGGCATCCAGAATGCTGTGTCGATAGAGCAACAGGTTGCGCGCCAGCTGCGGCTGGGTATAAAGAAAAAAGGGCAGGATATAGATTTCACTGTCCCAGAAGTAATGGCCGTCGTAGCCGTGGCCGGTGAGNCCCTTGGCGGCGATATTGGTGCCGGGGTCNCGCCCCAGAGACTGGAACAGGTGGAACAGATTGAAGCGAAGCCCNTGTTGCAAAGCGGGATCTCCGCCCACCTCGATATCCGAGCTCGCCCAGAAGGCATCCATGGCGGCGCGCTGATCCCGNGCATAGTCGTCAAACGACCGCTGCTCGCACCGGGCCAGCAGGTCATTGAGGTCTGGCGCNTCGTCGCCGCCATGGCCGTAAACGACGTACTTGGTGAGCACCAGGGGCGCCTCGGGGGTCAACGTCACCTGNTATCGACAGGTGGCCCGGAAGTCGTCGGTGTCGTGTGNCGGCGCGCTNACGNTCGCTCCTTCCAGGCGGTGGCCGGCGGCGCTGCTCAGCGTNAAACCGCTGCTTTTCAGATGGTGGCTCAGGGTCAGCCGTCCGTCCTGTGCGGTCTGGATGCGGGGCTCCAGGTCTTCNATATTGACCCCNGCGCCGACCCTGGGGTCATCGCTGTCCGCGGAGGCGGCGGGGGTGGCGTCCAGGCTCGAGGTCACGCCCAGTTCGCCGGTNCCGGACTCCAGNGACAGCCGATACTCCATGANGACCAACTGNCGCTCGGTCAGGGACACCAGGCGGCGGCTGGCCAACCGGAGNATCTGGCCACTCGGGGCGCGCCAGCGCCACTGACGACTGACCAGACCGTTATCCAGCTCCAGCTCGCGCTGGTGCTCAANAAGTTCACCCTCACTGAANTCGACGGCAACGCCATCCAGNGTNAGGCCCAGCTCATGGGGAAGGGCGGCGGAGGCAATTCGCTGGTTGTTTTTGGCGTAGCCATAGGCCTGCTCGCCGTAGGTGATGGGCTCTGAGTAGTACACGCCGTTCAGGTAGCACCCGGATTCGGCGGCGCCGGCGGCGAATCCTTCATCGAAGGTGCCGCGCAGGCCAACATACCCGTTGCCCAACGCAAACAGAGTGGCGTTTAGTCCGTAGTCATCGGCGTGAAAGCCGGTCTCGGTGATGCGCCAGGGGTTGAGGCCGTAGCGATCCGATGCGCGAGAGCTGTGTTGCATGGCTGTCGTTACCCGTTATCGATAGAGTGAACCAAAGTGGTCTGTCGGGCCGCGGTGAAGCCGGCGGCGATCCGGACGGGACCNTTTAGAGNAAGTTTAGCATNCTTGCAATCGATTGCAATTGGTTATTTTGCTGCTATTATTGGNTGAACANNGCAACAGGTGCCATCGCCGGTGCCGGGTGTGNTGTCTATCGGGGGCCGAACCCCNGGGGTTTCGGNTCAGGTCCACGCAGGCGTCTTGCGGGGCGCNTTCGAAGGTTCATAACAATGAATAAACGCCTGATTATTCTGGTACTGATGCTCAACTACTTTCTGTTCGGTCTGTTGCTGAACAGTGTCGGAGTGGTGATCCTGCAATCCATCAACAGCTTNGGCGTCACCAAGGAGAGCGCGGCGCTGCTGGAAGGGTTCAAGGATATTCCCATTGCAGTGGTGTCCTTTCTGGTCGCGTCCTTTCTGCCACGGCTGGGATACCGGCGTGCGATGATGATCGGCCTGGGGGTGGTATTGCTGGCCTGTCTGTCGATGCCGATTCTGAGCAGTTTCTGGGCCACCAAAATGTTGTTTCTGGCNATCGGCTCGTCGTTTGCGCTGATCAAGGTGTCGGTCTATGCCAGTATCGGGATCCTGGCGCCGGAAAAGCAGGCCCATGCGAGCCTGATGAACGCCATCGAGGGGGTGTTCATGCTGGGGGTGTTGTCCGGCTATTGGGTGTTCAGCTTNTTCATTGACTCGGATCGTCCCGAGAGNATGAACTGGCTCAANACNTATTGGTGGCTGGCGGGCATCTGTGGGTTCAACCTGGTGGTNATGGCNTTCATCCGCTTTGGTGAAGACAAGGTGCAGCCGGCCGCGGCCAACTTTGGTCAGGACTTTCTGGCNATGCTGAAGCTGACCGCCCGCCCCNTGGTGTACATTTTNGTGGCATCGGTCTTTCTNTACGTCCTGATCGAGCAGGGCATTGGCACCTGGTTGCCGACGTTCAACAATCAGGTGCTCAACCTGCCCAGCGCCATCAGCGTGCAGGTGACCAGCATTTTTGCGCTGTGCCTGGCCATCGGGCGNNTGGGGGCGGGNGTGCTGCTGCGCGGTATCAACTGGTATGTGTTGCTCAGCGTCTGCGTGGTNGCCATGGGCCTGTTGGTGATTCTGACCTTGCCGCTGTCNTANAACGTGACGGTGGAACCGGATGTGGGCTGGCTCAANCTCCCGNTGGCCGCGTATATTTTTCCNCTGATNGGNCTGTTCATGGCGCCGATCTATCCGGCGCTGAGCTCGGTGGTGTTGAGCTCCCTGCCGCTGCATCAGCAATCGTCCATGGCNGGCTTGATCATCATTTTTTCGGCCCTGGGTGGAACGACCGGGTCNATGTTGACGGGCATTGTGTTNGGNCAGTTTACCGGACAGGTCGCGTTTTATATGGCGCTGGTACCCATGGCCCTGATTCTGATTCTGCTCCGGGGNTTGAAGCGTGAAACCGACCGGGCCGACGCNCNGGAAGGGTAATCGCGGCTATACAAGTATCTGACCGGTACTTTAAGATGGTCCNGATGACAATCGTGCGGGGTGGGCCTGTCAGCCCACCTGTCGCTTGACCGGAAAATGACCATGTCCCGACGAAAACCTCAGGAACCTGTATCCATCGCNGACATCGCCCGCCGAGCGGGGGTGTCGGAGTCAACGGTATCCCGTGCCCTGAACAATAACCCNGCGGTGAATATCAAAACCCGCGAAAAGGTTCAGGCGCTCGCCCGGGAAATGAATTACAAGGTCAATACCGGCGCCCGGAATCTGCGCCTGCAGCGCAGCCATACCATTGCTCTGGTGATCAANGCCGAGAGCGTGGACGGNCAGACNTTCTCTGANCCGTTCATGATGGATATGATCGGTGCTATTGCGGATGAACTGAACGAGCATCAATACAGCCTGCTGTTCTCGAGCAATGCGGTATCACCGGAGGACTGGCATGCGCACTTGCTGGGCTCNCGTCGCGCCGACGGCATCATTGTGATCGGTCAGGGGCGTGATGATGCGCCGCTNCGCCAGTTGCANAAGGAAGGGGATGCNATTGTCGTCTGGGGCGCGCGCGAACCCGANGCGAACTACTGCATNGTCGGCAGTGATAACTACATGGGGGGGCAGTTGGCCAGTCGTCACCTGATAGGGCGCGGTTGCCGNCGGATGTTNTTTCTCGGAGATGTGGCGCANCCGGAAATNCAGGGGCGTTTTCANGGGTACTTTGATGCGCTGACCGAGGCCGGACTGTCGTCCCAGGAGCACCATGTNCAGGCGGCGTTTTCCATTGANTCCGGGTATCAGCATGTGGTTGAGTTGTTGGAGGAAGGGCTCGANTTCGATGGGATTTTTGCCGCCAGCGANAATATCGCGATGGGCGCGATCAAGGCGCTGCAGGANAAAGGTATCCGGGTGCCCGATGACGTTGCGGTAGTGGGGTTTGATGATATCCCCATNGCCCCCTATTTCAATCCGCCTCTGACGACCGTGCGCCAGGATATTCATCGGGGCGGGAANCTGCTGGTCCAGAANGTGATGGCGTTGGTGAAGGGGCANCCGGTGACGTCCGAAGTCTTGAAGACCGANCTGGTGGTGCGCGCGTCGTCCTGACCGCTGAGGCTTACCCANTGGGTATTACATCCCTGCAAGTGTTCCCACCAAAAAAAACGGCGCCGATAAGGCGCCGTTTTTTCGTGCNTTGAGTGAGCGACTTACTTCAGCTCNACACGACGGTTCTGTTCCCAGGCGCTTTCATTGCTACCCTGAACNGCGGGACGCTCTTCACCGTAGCTGACGGTTTCGATGCGGCTGGCCGGTACGCCCTGAAGTACCAGGAAGTCACGAACGGCTTTGGCNCGACGCTCNCCCAGGCCCATGTTGTACTCGCGTGAACCACGCTCATCNGCATGACCTTCCAGACGAACACGGTCGCCNCTTTCNTTCAGGCGCTCGGCGTGAGCNACCAGAGTGGCNCGNGCNTNNGGCTTCAGNGTGGACTTGTCGAAGTCAAAGTAAAAGGTGGTGTCCAGCTCGGGCTCGGGTTCCGGTTGGGGNTCCGGCTCGGGCTCNGGNTCGGTGACGGTGGGTTCTTCAACAGGCTCTTCCTGNGTGGAAGTGGAGCTACAGCCCACGAGCAGNCCNGTNGNGGCGATCAGAATCAGAAAGCTTTTCAAAAGATTGTTCATCGTTCTCTCCCAATTTGGTGAACAGAGTTACATTCCGTAAAAACAGTGTCGGTGAAACGAATAGAGTCCGTGACAACACGTTCGTTCCCTACATCGATTCCTGAAAACANCGAGCAGGCCNATCGNGCTNAGCCNAGTGCCNCAAGGATTGAGGAACCTNNGNCAAGATTAAGCGCTCCACGCGNCTTAGGCAAGTCCTGGCACCAAAAATTGTGGCATGGTTAACTCTTNANNGCCTCTGGCGGNNNTTTTNCACNCTACAGNCGGGCAAAAACCCGGCGAGCNGCGCTGAGNGTCTGCTCAATATCATCCTCGGNGTGNGCCGCCGACATGAAGCCTGCCTCGTAGGAGGCGGGGGCCAGGTANACGCCNTCTTCGAGCATGCCGTGATAGAAACGGTTGAANCGCTCGGTGTCGCANCTCATCACCTGATCGTAGCGGGTCACCTCCGGCGNATCGGTGAAGAAGAANCCGAACATGCTGCCCCGATGGTTGGTNGTGAAGGGNATGCCNGCCTCGTCTGCNACCGCCTGCATGCCGCGGGTCANCTGCTCNGTGCGTTCGGTGATTTGCGCATANAGNCCCTCNTGCNCAAGNGCTCGCAAGGTGGCGACNCCCGCNGCGGTNGCCANAGGATTGCCCGACAGGGTGCCGGCCTGATAGACCGGNCCGGTCGGNGCNACCATTTCCATGATGTCTNGCCGACCGCCGAAGGCNCCGACGGGCAGGCCGCCGCCAATCACTTTGCCCAGGGTGATNAGNTCNGCCTTGACNTCAAACAGNCCNTGAGCGCCCTTNGGCCCCACTCTGAAACCGGTCATGACCTCGTCGAANATCAGCACCGCGCCGGACNCATCGCANACCTCGCGCAGNGTTTCCAGAAAGCCNGGTACCGGGGGAATGCAGTTCATNTTGCCGGCNACGGGCTCGACNATGATGCAGGCNATNTCNCNNCCNANNTCGCGGAANACCTCNCGNACCTGNTCNGGNTCGTTGTAGGTCAGNGTCATGGTGTGTTCGGCCAGNGCNNTNGGNACGCCCGGNGAGCTCGGGACNCCGAANGTNAGNGCGCCGGAGCCGGCCTTGATCANCAGTGAGTCGGAGTGGCCGTGGTAGCAGCCCTCGAACTTGACGATCTTGTCCCGNCCNGTGAAGGCNCGGGCCAGTCGAATGGCGCTCATGGTCGCTTCGGTACCGGAGTTGACCAGGCGCACCATGTCCATATTGGGAACNCGCTCACACAGCAGGTCGGCNAGCTCNGTNTCCCGGGCGGTCGGCGCGCCGAANCTCAGCCCGTGGCGGGCCGCTTCGATGACGGCATCGGTAACTGGGGGGTAGCTGTGGCCCAGAATCATCGGTCCCCAGGACTGCACATAATCAATNTAGCGCTGGCNGTCCGCGTCCCAGAAGTAGGCCCCNTCGGCCCGCTCGACGAACCGGGGNGTGCCNCCGACGGCCTTGAAGGCGCGCACCGGAGAGTTGACNCCTCCGGGNATGTGTTTCTGGGCCAGTCTGAACAGCTCTTCGGATCGACTCATAATGCGGTTTCCTCTCTACAGCAGGGTAGGGTTNGATAGNTGCGCGCCCGGCGTTCTATATCCGGTGCGCTGAACAGGTCGTGGCTGACCGCCAGCCAGTCGGCGCCCGCTNNCAGCAGTGNGGCGCCGTTTTCCAGAGTGATGCCNCCAATGGCCACAATNGGNAGGCCAACCGCCGCGCGNGCCCGNGTCAGTAAGTCGGCNGGCGCNGGCGGNGCATCGGGTTTGGTTCGGGACGGGAAAAATCGCCCGAACGCCACGTAGCTGGCGCCGGCCCGCTTGGCGTGCTGCGCCAATGCGATGGAGTCGTGGCAGGTAACGCCGATGATCGCCCGGGAGCCTAAACGTTGTCGGGCTCGCATGGGATCACCGTCGGTTTGACCGAGGTGCACTCCGTCCGCCTGTACCCTCAGGGCCAGCTCGGGGTCATCATTGATGATCAAGCGAGCGCCGTGGTTCAGACACAGGGTGCGCAGTGCGGTGGCCTCCCGGAGGCGCCGGGCCTGATCGCCGGATTTATCCCGATATTGCAGCCATCGAGCCCCGCCGCGCAACGCCGCTTCGGCGGCCGGGATCAGTCGCTCCGCCAGGGCGGCGGTATCGGCAATGGCGTACAGGGGGTGCAAGGGCATAGCGGCTCCACAGCGTGAGCGGAGCAGTTTACCGGCAAATGGCGTCGGTGCAAAATGGCGACGTGCCAGGGCGAGCGCCGGTGCTCAACAGCCGCCGCCGGGCCCCCGATTGCCGCTCTGATTGCGGTCGGCCCAGAACAGTCGATTGGGAATACTGTGTCCCATCCCGAGGCGCCGGCTGGCGGCGAGCGCGTGCCAGGTGAAATTCTGGCCCTGCTCCACCGCATCCAGCAGCCGCAGGCCGTGGGCGAGATAAGCGCTGATACTGGCCGAGAGCGTGGCGCCACCACCATGGCTCAAAACGTTCAGACGCTCCCAGCGGTATTCCCGCACGAGTCCCTTTTTGTTGTACAGCCGGTTTTCGTGGTGGGTCTGGGTCCGGCGGGAGCCGGTAATCAGGGTGTACTCCCCGCCATACTCCAGGATTTCCTGCGCGCAGGCGTCCAGGGTGTCACCCTGCTGGGCGAGTTCGTAGGCTTCCACCAGATCCGGGGTGGCCAGAGTGCTCAAGGGCAGCAACAGGCTTTTGGTGGCGTCCCGGAGCGCTTCGGCCTCGGCCGCGGGGCCGTCGCCCAATTGGGTGACGGGTTCCAGTACCACGGGCAGATGAGGGTAGTCCTGCAGAATGGTGTGAATGGCCTCAACATGGCTGACCTGGCCGAGGAAGCCCAGTTTGACCGCCTTGACCGGCAGGTCCTCCAGAACCGCTCTGACCTGCTCAATCAGAAAGCTGGAGGGAATGCTCCGGATGTCCTTCACATCCCGGGTGTCCCGCGCACAGAGGGCGGTTATGACGGACGTGCAGTGGCAGCCGAGGCTGGCGCAGGTTTCGATGTCTGCCTGGATGCCGGTGCAGCCGGAGGGGTCGTGGCTGGCCAGTGCCAGCACGATCGGCACCTGCTCATCTATCGGCGTCATACGGGTCCTCCTGGTACAGGCCCCCGCCCGACATTCAGTGCAATGGCTTGACCACAGCGAGGATCACAATGCCGATCAGCAGGAGCACGGGAAACTCATTGAACCAGCGAAAGAACACATGGCCACGCTGGCAGCGGTCATCCCGGAACTGCTTGATGAACTGACCGCAGATAAAATGATAGACCATCAGAACCGCAACGAGTGTCATTTTTATCCAATACCAGAGGCTGTGGGCATAATAATCCCAGTTGCCGCTGCTGAGCCACAGCCCTAAGGCCACGGTCGCAATCAGGCTGGGCGTGCCAATGCCCCGATACAGCTTGCGCTCCATGATCTTGAAGCGATCGCGACTGATCTGGTCGGTGCTCATGGCGTGGTAGACAAACAGTCGCGGCAGATAGAACAGCGCCGCAAACCAGCAGATGATGGCGATCAGGTGAAAAGCTTTGACCCAGAGCATAGTGCGTTCCGTTGTCGGTGGGTGATCGGTAGCTCAATGTCCGGCTTTTACAGCCGGTAATAAGACTCCAGTTGCTCCCGGGAGACCAGCCCGGTGATGCCGCCGCCGGGGGCCGGGATGTACAGGGCATCCACCTGGGACTGGTTGAGAGCCTGCCAGGCCTCATACAGGTTGGCCAGGGGCGAGATGGCGATCATCTCCACCCGTCTGCCTGGAATGGCCAGAAGGTCCAGATATTCGCCTGCCTCGGGTTCGTCCGCCGCGGGCGCCGTGTCCGGGTCGGCTTCCAGTGTTTCCAGGTGCTGAGCCAGCGAGGCCGGCTCGAGCAGCAGGTTCTTGTCCTGAAGAACGATCCACTCGGGCTTTAACTTCAGCAACTCACGCGCCTCGCGTTGAGTGATCTCTCTCGAGGCCAGGCTGAAGCGGCGGTGCATCAGGCTGCGCACGCCGGTGCGGCTCAGCAGTTGCTGCATCAGCTTGGGACGATTGCTTTTGCCCTCCTGCTCCAGCAGCGTGGCAAAGAGCCCGTCGCAGCGAAACAGCCAGCGGGTGGACAGACTGGCCACCACAACCACCAGCATTCCGGGAAACAGGATGCCGGGATTGTACGTCAGTTCCAGGATGGCAATGATCGCGGCCAGGGGCGCGTTGATGACCGCCGCCATCATGGCGCTCATCCCTACAATGGCGTAAACCCCGGGCTCGCTGACCGTAACCGGGAGCATGGCGGCAAAATACCCGGCGGCGCCGCCGAGACAGGCGCCCATGACCAGCGAGGGGCCAATGACCCCGCCGGGTACCCCCAAGCCGAGCACCAGAGCGGTGATCACCAGCTTGGCAACCAGGACCAACGCGAGGGAGGGGCCGATCAGCTCCCCGGTGAGTGCGCCGTCAATGGTGTCGTAGCCCATGCCCATCACCTCGGGAATCCACAGGCCTCCCAGGCCGGCAACCAGCCCGGCGAGTGGAATCCGAAGCCACAGGGGCCAGCGGCCGGTGTGGCGGGCGCAGCCACTGTGCAGCTTGATGTAGGTGGCGGCGGCCAGGGCGATAATGACCCCCATGGCCGCCATGATGGGCAGTTCACTGAGGTGGCCGGTCAACTGCTGGCCATCCATGAAGACGATATCGGGTCCGAAAGCCAGTTGGGTCAATGTGGTCCCGGCAACAGCTGCCAGAATGACCGGGATAAAGCCGGCAATGGTGTACTCCATGAGAACCACTTCCATGGCGAATATGACCCCCGCCATCGGAGTATTGAACGAAGCGGCAATGGCGGCGGCCACGCCGCAGGCCACCAGGGGGCGCAGGCTGTTGTTGGGCAGGTGCAGCCACTGGCCCAGCTTGCTGGCGCTGGCCGCGCCCAGGTGCACCGCCGGGCCCTCCCGCCCGGCGGAGTGACCGCTCAGCAGGGCCAGGGCGCCGCCGATGAACTGAACCCCGGCGTTGCGAAACGACAGATACCCCTGATGGTTGTGCAGCCGGTCAAGCACATGCCCCACGCCGGTGGCTCGGGAGGGGGCCCTGACGGCATAGAGCAGGGCCAGAAGTCCAAGGGCGCCCGCCAGGGGAAGCAGAAAGCGGAACAGGGCGGGAAGGCCCTCGAAATTTTCGCCGTGGCCGGGTAGCTGGTGCCCAAGGCTACCTTCCACCAGCAGACGAAATCCGATGATTACCGAGCCGGCGAGGATGCCGCTGGCCAGCCCCAGCAAGGTCAACTGGGGCAGCGCGTCGACATGAGCCAGGCGGTTGCGCCAGCGCTCGGCCGCCTGCCGGTGGCGTTGGCGAAGGCGCTCAATGGGCGGTGGCTCGGTGGGCATCAGACTCCTCAGGTGTCGGGCGACTTTCGATTTGGCGTTAAGGTCCGTATTATAGGCCGTTTAAACCCCGGGGAGCCAAGCGGTATCCTGAATGGGCGTATGGGCAGAAGAGAGGTTGACGAGTGATTAACGTAGGTATTGTAGGCGGAACCGGCTATACCGGAGTGGAGCTACTGCGCTTGCTGGTCAAGCACCCTGAAGTGACGGTGGCGGTGATCACCTCCCGTGCCGAGGCCGGGATTGCGGTGGCCGATCTCTATCCGAATCTGCGCGGGCATACGGATCTGCGTTTTTCCGAGCCGGACGTCAAGCGTCTGGGCGAGTGCGACGTGGTCTTTTTCGCCACGCCGCACGGGGTGGCCCAGAACCTGATGCCCGCACTGCTGGAAATCAATACCCGAGTGGTGGACCTGTCGGCGGACTTCCGTCTGCGGGATACCGAGCGCTGGGGCCAGTGGTACGGTCAGGCTCACGGCTGCCCGGAATTGGTGGCCGAGGCCGTGTACGGCCTGCCAGAGGTGAATCGTGAGGCCATCCGTCAGGCTCGGCTGGTGGCCTGCCCGGGCTGCTATCCCACCGCGGCCCAACTGGGTTTTCTGCCCCTCCTGGAACAGGGGCTGGTGGCCACCGACAACTTGATCGTCAGTGCTGCCAGCGGCGCTACCGGTGCGGGTCGTCAGGCCAAGGTGGATACGCTCTTGACCGAGGTCAGTGACAGCTTCAAGGCCTACGCCGCCGGAGGTCATCGCCATCTGCCGGAGATCGAGCAGGGGCTTCACGATATCCAGGGCGGCCGTGGCGAACCGGCTCGCGTGACCTTCGTGCCGCACCTGCTGCCGATGATCCGGGGCATTCACGCCACGCTGTACAGCCGCGCCCTGGCACCGGATCAGCTGCCGGATCTGCAGGCGCTGTACGAGCAGCGCTTTGCCAATGAGCCCTTTGTCGATGTGATGCCCGCCGGTGAGCACCCACAAACCCGTTCGGTGAAAGGCTCCAATGTATGCCGTATTTCCGTTTTTCGCCCCCAGGATCGTGATACCCTCGTCGTCCTTTCGGTGATCGATAACCTGACCAAGGGGGCATCCGGGCAGGCGGTCCAGAACATGAATATTATGTTTGGCTTTGAGGAAACACTGGGGCTGGATCTGGTAGCGCTGCTGCCCTGATCGCCCGTTATTCCAACGAGTTTTCTCCAGAGTGGATTGACGTTCTATGGCGCAAGTAAAAGGCAGCAAGCAGTATCGCATGGTCGTGGTTCCCTACCGGCCGGTGAGGCGGGTGCTACTGGCGCTGGTGCTGTTATTGCTCGTGGGCCTGGCGGTGGCCGGGAGCTTTTATGGTGGCCATCATCTGGGGGTAACCCAGCAGGCTGATGCGGTCGCCGAGCGCAACAAGTTGCGCAAGGAAGTTGCCAGCCTGACCGGTGAGGCCGAACAGTTGCGCCAACAGGTGGCCAATCTGCGCCTGGGGTCAGAGGTGGATCAGCAGGCCAGCGAAGAGATGCGCAACCAGGTCATCGCACTCAAGGAAGAAATAACGGCGCTGGAGGAGGACATCACCTTCTATCGNGGGCTGATGTCGCCCAGTGCCAACAACAGCGGGCTGACCATCGGGTCGCTCAACGTGCTGGCGACGGGNATGCCACGGCAGTTCGAGTACAAGCTGGTGGTACAGCAGTTGGCGACAGACCACCAGGTGCTCAGCGGGTATCTGAATTTCAATATTGTCGGGCGGCGTAACGAGACCGTGGAGACCCTGTCACTCCACCTGCTCTCNGATCAGGTGGAGTCGGAAGACATTCGCCTGCGCTTCCGGTATTTCCAGAANATTGAAGGCCGACTGACGCTTCCGGAGGGGTTCGAGCCGGAACGCATCGAGTTGGTCGCACGATCGACCGGGCGTAACCCGGAAACCGTTGAAAAGAAATTCGGCTGGTTGGTGCAGGAGCTTTAACTTAATAGGTCGTTTATGTGGGGTAAAAAAGGCAACGCTATGGCATTTTCAAACAATCACACTCTGATTTCGCGCGGTACCAAGGTTGTCGGCGACCTGCACTTTACCGGTGACCTGCAGATCGAAGGTACGGTCGAGGGNAATATCATNGCCGACAGCGGCAATGACGCCAAGNTGGTGGTCGCCGAGAAGGGCTCGGTCCAAGGGGAAATNCGGGTGCCNATGGTNATCATCAATGGCAATGTGACCGGCAATGTATTTTCCAGCAAACACGTTGANCTCGCCGCCAAGGCGGNTGTGGAAGGCAATGTCCACTACCAGTTGATCGANATGATCAANGGGGCGCAGGTCAANGGCAGCCTGGTNTACAGNGGNGCCNCCGGCACCAAGAANCTGTCNGGNCCGGAATCGGCGGATGAGCCCGAGGCTGACGTGAAAGCGGTCGCCAATACTTGACNAAAACGCTCAGGTAAAGCGTATAATGCNNNAATGAGTCACGATTGGAGTCTTTGATGTCTGCGCCAGAAGTGTTTGTTCCCGGTGCCGTGCTGGAAGTAAGTCCCAGCGCTGTCGCCAAAGTGCGAAGCCTCGTGGAGGAGGAGGGNAACCCTGACCTCAAGCTCCGCGTTTACATTACCGGGGGTGGTTGCTCCGGTTTTCAGTACGGCTTTGCCTTTGACGAAGTGGCCGCAGAGGACGATGCGGTGGTTGAGCAAGAGGGCGTCAANGTGCTGGTCGATGCCATGAGCTACCCCTANCTGATGGGTGCCANGGTGGATTACCGGGAGGATCTGCAGGGGGCGAAGTTTGTGGTTGAAAACCCCAANGCGGCCAGCACCTGTGGCTGNGGGTCTTCGTTCTCTATCTGATNNCGGCTGACGGCCGCCCCGGATAGACNGCGCCCAGCACCTGGGGGCTGTCNGCACCCGTGACAGAGGGGAGGTTGCCGCTGAGTCCTNTCAGGTTCTGCCGGGCAAGCCACGCAAACGCCACGCCTTCCACCCAGTCCGGAGAAAGCCCCANNGCGCTGGTGTCCGAGANCACNCAATCGGGCAGCAGNGCTTTNANTGCCTCCTGCAGGCGTCGGTTATGGGCGCCACCACCGCACAGATAAACCTCNCGANGAGCNTTCCCGGCGGAAAGTCCGTCAATNCTGGCNGCAATCCCCTGGGCGGTAAGCATCAGNAGNGTTGCCTGAACGTCTTCGGCCCGGATCGGCCCGGGCATCCCTTCCANNCAGTCATCCAGCCATCCCANNTGGAAGGTCTCCGGCCCCGTGCTTTTGGGNGGNGGNANCCGGAAATAGGGGTGCTCNAGCAAACGTGACANCAGNGTTCCCTGAATCTGTCCCTGGGCCGCCCATNGCCCGCCCTCATCAAACGCTTTGCCAAGGCTGCGCTGAATCCAGGCGTCCATCAGATTGTTGCCGGGCCCGGTGTCAAANCCNAGCACGGTCCCGTGGGCGGGCAGCCATGTCAGGTTGGCAACGCCTCCGACATTGACGATGGCGCGGTCCGCCTCTGGGGTATGAAACAGTGTCTGATGCAGNGCCGGCACCAACGGAGCGCCCTGGCCCCCGGCCGCCATATCCCGGCGCCGAAAGTCGGCAACGGTGGTAATGCCTGTCAGGTGGGCAATGAGGTTGGGGTCCGCGACCTGTAGGGTGAAGGCGTTCGAGGAGNGGGTGCCATCTGGCGGGCGGTGCCTGAGGGTCTGGCCATGGCTTCCGATGGCGGAGACCCGGGTNGGGTCAATACCGGTCTGAGAGAGCAGTTCAAGTGCCGCTTGGGCAAATGCCCGCCCCAACTGTTGATCCAGAGCGCCCATGCGGTCAATTTCGCCATCGCCGGGTTGGGCCAGCTTGTGAATCGCGGCCCGGGTGTCAGGGGGGAGTGGTGAACTATGGTGAGCCAGCAGCTTCAGGGGTGGCTGGCTGAAATCCACCAGCACCGCATCAATGGCGTCGGCGCTGGTGCCGGACATCAGGCCGATGTAGAGCTCGGCGCCCGCCATCAGTTCACGCGTAGTTCGTTGCCGACGCTGGCCAGCTGGGTCTCGCGATGGTATTGCTCAAGCTCGGCCATGATTGGCTGGACCTGGGACTTGAAGCGCGCGAGTTCTGACGANGGGACAGACTCTGCCTGGGGTAGCTCGACCGTAACCGGATTGCGTACCGAGCCGTTGACGTAGAATTCGTAGTGNAAGTGCGGGCCGGTGGCCAGGCCGGTAGAGCCGACGTAGCCGATGATCTGCCCCTGTTTTACCCGAACGCCCGAGCGGATGTTGCGGTGAAAGGCGTTCAGGTGCGCATAAAGGGTTTCGTAAGTCTGGCCGTGTTGAATGATCACGGTATTGCCGTAGCCACCCTTGCGGCCTGCCAGCTTGATACGGCCGTCACCGGACGCCTTGACGGGCGTACCCCGGGGGGCGGCATAGTCGGTACCTTTATGGGCCCGAATGGTGTTGAGTACCGGGTGNCGCCGGTTTGGATTGAAGGGTGAGCTGATGCGCGTGAACTCAACCGGCGTGCGCAAAAACGCCCGGCGCATGCTCCGGCCTTCCGGCGTGAAGTAGTTCGCGTCGCCTTCAGCACTGACGTAGCGCACCGCCCGGAAGGTTTTGCCCCGGTTGGTGAANTCGGCGGCGAGAATTGGGCCGTTGCCGATTTTCTCCCCGTCGAGGAAGTGCTCCTCGAACAGGACGCTGAAAGTGTCACCGCGGCGGATGTCCAGGATGAAGTCGATATCCCAGCCAAAAATGCCGGCCAGCTCCATGGTCAGGTTGTCTGTCATTCCCGCCCGTTGACCGGCGAGAAACAGNGAGCTGTCAATGGTGGCGCGCCGGTAGGCAATCTGTACATCCGGGGTGCGCTCAAGCTCTTCGGAAGCGAANGCGTCGTCTTGACGGGCGAAGCGAAGGCTCCGCAGTTGGTCACGCTGATAAACCAGCTCTTCCNGCTCGCCCTCGGGGGTCAGGCCGAAGGTGATTTCATTGCCCGGCATGATCCGGCGCAGGGCCCGGGCTTCGGGTGCCTGGTCGATCAGTTCATAGAGGTCCCGGTCGCTCAGGCCGGCCCGCTTGAACAGTACGGACAGGCTGTCGCCGGACTTNACGGTGAAGGTGGTGTAAGTCAGCGTCTGGGGTTCTGGCTCAGGCTCNGGTGNCTGAGGCTGGGGNCTGNTTTCCGCNGCCTCAAACGGTGGCTGGGCCTCCAGAGAAGTCGGCTCAAGCTCGAGGACCTGACCCGTGTCCGGCAGTTTCAGCGCAATAGGCTGGCTTTGCCGCGAAGAGCTGGTGCCCTCCGAGGATGAGAAGGCCAAAAGCAGGGAAAGCCCCAATACCAGTGAGCCNGCGGCAATCACGTGCCCCCGTGGGTATTGGCGCAAAAGNGCCGCTATCGGCTTTTTGTTCGTGTTTTCAGAGGGTTCCATGGAAAACTTAAACCCGTTATGCAANTGTGGCTGTTAGCATCAGTTATAACAGAAAACCGGTGTAATAGCACCCAGTAAAGTGATGAGCCGTTCCCGGTTCAGCCAAAATACGGNCCGCGCCCTTGTTTTTGTGCACGGATTCGGTATCTTGACAGCCCTTTTTCGGTGGCCCTCGGGGCCTGTCCTGTTCAAACATTCAGAGATGGTAGCAATGGCAGCAGTCGATCCCGGTTTGCTTCAAGACCTCCAGAGTCGCGGTTTGGTTTCCCAGACGTCGGGAGGAGACGCCCTCAAGGAGTATCTGGCAGGCGGCAGNCGGACCCTATACAGCGGCTTTGANCCCACGGCGGACAGCCTNCATATAGGNCACCTGGTGCCATTGNTGGCNCTGAAGCGTTTTCAGCGCGCGGGCCACAAGCCGATTGCCCTGGTCGGNGGCGCNACCGGCCTGGTGGGNGANCCAAGCTTCAAGGCCCAGGANCGCAAGCTGAATACACCGNATGTGGTGGCTCANTGGGCGGACAAGCTCAAGGGNCAGGTGAGCCGGTTNATCGACTTTGATTGCGGNGNGACCTCGGCCGAAGTGGTGAANAACCTCGACTGGGTTGGTCAGATGAGTGTGCTCGACTTCCTTCGGGATGTGGGTAAGCACTTTGCGGTCAACAACATGATNTCCAAAGAGTCNGTGCGNCAGCGCATCGAGCGGGAAGGGGAGGGGATCTCCTTTACNGAGTTCACCTATATGTTGCTTCAGTCCCTGGACTTTGCNGAGCTCTATCATCGNTACANNTGTACCCTGCAGATAGGGGGNAGCGACCAGTGGGGCAATATNACNGGNGGGATCGATCTCACGCGNCGTCTATATAGTGGCCAGGTNTACGGTCTGACCATGCCGCTTGTGACCAAAGCNGATGGCACCAAGTTCGGCAAGACNGAAAGTGGCACGATCTGGCTGGATCCGGCCAAGACGTCNCCTTATGCCTTCTATCAATTCTGGTTGGGNACNGCGGATGCGGACGTCTACAAGTTNCTGCGCTACTTTACCTTCCTGTCTCTGGAGGATATCGAGCGCATTGAGAATGAGGATCGGGAGCGCCAGGGGCGTCCTGAGGCTCAGCGCGTTCTGGCCGAAGAGATGACGGCCCTTATTCACGGGGACGAAGGGCTTGAGGCCGCTCGCCGAATTACCCAGGCGCTGTTCAGTCACGACCTGGGTTCTTTGGGTGAGGCGGATCTGGAGCAGCTGAAGCTGGATGGCCTGCCGTTCTCGGTGTTGAGTCGGGCGGCGTTGGCGGATGAACCGCTGACCCAGTTGCTGGTTGACGCGGGTATGGCGACCTCGGGCAAGCAGGTCAAGGATGCGCTCGGTCGCAATGCGGTGGTCATCAATGGCCGGGAGTGTGGCGCCGACGATAACCTCAACACCTCGGCGTGCTTTGCGGAAGATGCGGCCATGTTTGGTCGCTTCTATATTTGCCGTCTGGGTAAGAAGAAGTACCACCTGTTTGAGGTCCGTTAAGGCCCTCTCCGGGGTGTGCGAAAAAACTTTCAAAAAGTACTTGCGCGCCCCGGATCATATCCNTATAGTTCGCGCCTCTTCCGGAGTGAAGGGTCAGCCAAAAGGACGAGGCGCTGCTTGAAAAACTTTTTGAAAATTAAGGGTTTACAAGCAAAAGTTAAAGTGTATAATGCGCAGCTCCTGACGGATGAGGAGCGAATCACGAAGGCCGCGAAGCGGTGTTTGG
>NZ_NZQP01000028.1:0-31295 GCF_002695945.1 Marinimicrobium sp.
CTGCCGCTGATTTACAGCGGCGAGACCCTGGTGGCCGCCGGGGATCTGTGGGTCTGCAAGGGCTTCTCGGCGGCCCCGGGCCAGCCGGGCTACCGCCTGAGGTGGTACAACTTTTGATTGAGGCTATCCCGCCTTTCTGGTACTCTGGCGCCCCGTCCTGAAGAGAAATACCCCAACGACAAGCACAGCGTTGGCGTCCGGTATTTGTCTGTCCCTCGATCGTACTGAACAAGGTTTTACATGACGCGATATATTTTCGTTACCGGTGGTGTGGTTTCGTCTTTGGGCAAGGGTATTGCCTCGGCTTCTCTGGCGGCAATTCTTGAGTCTCGG
This sequence comes from Marinimicrobium sp., assembly GCF_002695945.1. NCBI lineage: Bacteria > Pseudomonadati > Pseudomonadota > Gammaproteobacteria > Cellvibrionales > Cellvibrionaceae > Marinimicrobium > Marinimicrobium sp. Next base: position 334 of record NZ_NZQP01000028.1, read on the forward strand.
GGCGTGAACGTCACCATCATGAAGCTGGATCCCTACATCAATGTGGATCCGGGCACCATGAGCCCTTTTCAGCACGGCGAGGTGTTTGTCACCGAAGACGGGGCCGAGACGGATCTGGACCTCGGGCATTACGAGCGATTCATTCGCACCAAAATGACCCGTCGCAACAACTTCACCACTGGTCGCGTTTACGAAACCGTGCTGCGCAAAGAGCGCCGCGGTGACTACCTGGGCGGCACCGTTCAGGTGATTCCCCACATTACCGACGAAATCAAGCGTCGGATTATCGAAGGCGGCCGCGATGCCGATGTGGCGCTGGTGGAAATCGGCGGTACCGTGGGTGATATCGAGTCCCAGCCGTTCCTCGAAGCCGTGCGTCAGCTCAAAGTTGAGCTGGGCCCCAAGAATTCCATTCTGATGCACCTGACTCTGGTGCCCTATATTGCCACCGCCGGTGAAACCAAGACCAAACCGACCCAGCACTCGGTGAAAGAGCTGCGCTCAATCGGTTTGCAGCCCAATATTCTGCTGTGTCGCTCCGAGCGGGAAGTCGATGAAGACTCCCGCCGCAAAATTGCCCTGTTCACCAACGTGGATGAGCGCGCGGTGGTCCCGCTGCCGGATGCCGGCACCATTTACGCCATCCCGCGCATGCTGCACGAATTCGGCCTGGACGACATTATCGTCGAGCAGTTCGAGCTCGACTGNGGNCCGGCGGACCTGAGCGAGTGGGACCGCGTGGTGGATGGCAAGCTGCACCCCGAGAACGAAGTCACCATCGCCATGGTCGGCAAGTACATGGAGCTGCTGGATGCCTACAAATCCCTGATCGAGGCGATGATTCACGCNGGCATTCACACTCGTACCAAAGTGAACATGCAATACGTGGACGCCGAACAACTGGAAGAGCAGGGCGACAGCCTGCTGCGCGAAGCGGATGCGNTNCTGGTGCCCGGCGGTTTNGGTAACCGNGGGGTCGAAGGCAAGCTGATGGCGGTGCGCTATGCCCGCGAGAACAAGGTGCCGTACCTGGGGATCTGCCTGGGTATGCAATCGGTGGTGATCGAGTTTGCCCGCAACGTGCTGGGCCTGAAAAANGCCAACAGCACCGAATTTGATAAGCATACCCCGGANCCGGTGATCGGNCTGATTACCGAGTGGGTGGATAACAGTGGACGCCGCGANCANCGCGACGAAACCTCCGACCTGGGCGGNACCATGCGTCTCGGTGGTCAGGAGAGTCGTCTGGTGGCCGGCTCCAAGACCCGGGANATTTANGGTAAGGATGTGATTGTCGAGCGCCATCGGCANCGCTATGAAGTGAACAACAATTACGTGGACCAGCTGCAGAAAGCCGGNCTGCGCATCGGNGGATGGTCGGCGGACGATACCCTGGTGGAAGCGGTGGAGCTGCCGGATCATCCCTGGTTTGTCGCCTGCCAGTTCCACCCGGAATTCACCTCCACNCCNCGCGACGGNCANCCGCTGTTTACCAGCTTTGTCCGCGCCGCGCTGACCAACCAATCNTCCTGATCCGCCTCGCGGGCCCTGCGGGGCTCGCCAACGATAGAGTGAGNATGCTGTGACTGATCGAGATATTGCCATTGCCAANCTGACGGTGGGCAACCAACGTCCCTTTACCCTGTTCGGTGGCATGAATGTCCTCGAATCCCGGGANATGGCAATGCAGGTGGCCGAAGCCTACGTCAAGGTGACCGAAAANCTGGGNATTCCCTATGTNTTCAANGCCTCGTTTGACAAGGCCAACCGCTCCTCCATCCANTCCTTTCGNGGCCCGGGCATGGAAGAAGGCCTGAAGATTTTTCAGGAAATCAANGACACCTTCGGTGTGCCGGTCATTACCGATGTGCACGAGCAGTATCAGTGTCAGCCGGTGGCGGAGGTCTGTGATGTGATTCAGTTGCCCGCCTTTCTGGCACGCCANACCGACCTGGTNCAGGCCATGGCAAAGACNGGNGCGGTNATCAACATCAAGAAGCCCCAGTTTCTGAGTCCGGGCCAGNTGAAAAACATCGTGGANAAATTCCGCGAGTGCGGCAACGACCAGATCATTCTGTGNGAGCGCGGCAGCAANTTCGGTTACGACAANCTGGTGGTGGATATGCTNGGCTTTCGCACCATGCGGGAAGTCAGCGGCGGGGCGCCGATTATTTTTGANGCNACCCACGCGCTGCAGTGTCGTGACCCGCTGGGCGAAGCCTCNGGNGGNCGCCGTCATCAGGTCGCCGANCTGGCCCGTGCCGGTATGGCNGTNGGNCTGGCGGGGCTGTTCCTGGAAGCCCACCCGGACCCGGACAANGCCAAGTGTGATGGNCCCAGCGCGCTGCCGCTGGACAAGCTGGAGCCGTTCCTGGCCCAGATCAAAGCCATTGACGATGTGGTGAAGCAGTTGCCGCCACTGGATATTCAGTAACGAACGCAGTAACGAACCCTTTTTCATTATTTATTGGCAAACGGAGCAATCTACGCATGAGTAAAATTGTCGACATCAAAGCTTTCGAAGTTCTGGACAGTCGCGGTAACCCGACCGTCAGCGCTGAAGTCATTCTGGAAAGCGGTGCCGTAGGCTCCGCCTGCGCCCCCTCTGGCGCCTCTACCGGTTCGCGCGAAGCACTGGAACTGCGCGACGGCGACAAGTCCCGCTACCTGGGCAAGGGCGTACTGAAGGCCGTGGGCCACATCAACGACACCATCAAAGGTCTGTTGGTGGGTAAAGACGCCGCCGATCAGCGCGCGCTGGACAAAATCATGATCGATGCCGACGGCACCGAGAACAAGTCCAAGTTTGGCGCCAACGCCATNCTGGCCGTGTCCCTGGCCGCTGCCAAAGCCGCTGCCATCGACAAGGGCATCCCCCTGTACCAGCACATTGCTGAAGTCAACGGCACCGCCGGTAAGTACTCCATGCCGGTTCCCATGATGAACATCCTGAACGGCGGTGAGCACGCCGACAACAACGTCGACATTCAGGAATTCATGATTCAGCCGGTCTCCGCCAAGACCTTCTCCGAAGCGCTGCGTACCGGTGCGGAAATTTTCCACGCCCTGAAAAAAGTGCTGAACGAAAAAGGCCTGAGCACCGCAGTCGGTGACGAAGGTGGTTTCGCTCCCAACCTGCCGTCCAACGAAGAAGCTCTGCAGGTCATCGGTCAGGCCGTGGCCAATGCCGGCTACAAACTGGGTGAAGATGTGACCCTGGCACTGGACTGCGCCGCATCCGAGTTCTATAAAGAGGGCAAGTACGACCTGTCTGGTGAAGGCAAGGTGTTCAACGCCGAAGAGTTCTCTGACTACCTGGCGGATCTGTCGGCCAAGTACCCGATCATCTCCATCGAAGACGGTCTGGATGAGAGCGATTGGGACGGCTGGGCGTACCTGACCCAGAAGCTGGGGAACAAGATCCAGTTGGTGGGCGACGATCTGTTCGTGACCAACACCAAGATTCTGAAAGAAGGTATCGACAAGAAGATCGGTAACTCCATCCTGATCAAGTTCAACCAGATCGGCTCGCTGTCCGAAACCCTGGACGCGATCAAGATGGCCCAGGACGCCGGTTACACCGCGGTGATCTCCCACCGTTCCGGTGAAACCGAAGACACCACCATTGCCGATCTGGCCGTGGCGACCGCAGCGGGTCAGATCAAGACCGGCTCTCTGTGTCGTTCCGACCGTGTGTCCAAGTACAACCGCCTGCTGCGCATCGAAGCGGAGCTGAATGGCTCGGCGCCGTACAAGGGCCGTGCGGAATTCAAGGCGTAAGAAGGTAAGGTTACGGCGGATGCGCTTCGCTTATCCGCCCTACGGATGGCACCGTGGTTTGCGTAGGGCGGATAAGGCCAAAGGCCGCATCCGCCGTAACCCAAACGATCCGCCGTAACCGCAGCGATGTAGGGTGGATAAGCGCAAAGCGCGTCATCCACCGCTTACCCGAGAGCATCTACCCCACGATCCACTAACCAGGAGTTGGTAACAATGAAAATTCTGTTGGCCATCCTGATAGTGCTATTCACCGCCCTGCAATACCGCTTGTGGATTGCAGAAGGAAGTTGGGCAGACGTGACGCGACTGGACCGCGACATTCGGGCGCAGGAGCTGGCCAACGAGCGGCTCAAAGCGCGCAACCGTCGGCTGGCCGTGGAAGTGGATGAACTCAAGGAAGGGCTGGACAGCATCGAAGAGCGGGCCCGAGAGGATTTGGGCATGATCCGCGACGGCGAGACCTTCTTCATGGTCGTCGATCCCCAAGAATAAACCGACCTCAGACGTCTTCGGAAACGTATATGGGCAATCACCTCCGTTCCGATGCCTCGAACCCTTGCTGGGCCATTGTTCCCGCAGCGGGTATTGGCACCCGCATGCGTTCAGATCTGCCCAAGCAGTATCTGCGGCTGCGAGGCAAAACCCTTCTGGAACATACGCTGGAACGTCTACTGGCCATTCCCGACCTGGCCGGAGTGGTGTTGGCTCTGAGCCCGACTGACCCCTACTGGGAGCAGTTGCCGCTGGCCGGCAATGTCCGGATTGCGGTTGTCGATGGCGGCAGTGAACGCAGCCGCTCTGTGCTCAATGCCCTGAACTACCTGACCCTGCAAGCTGAGGCGGAGGACTGGATTCTGGTGCACGACGCCGCCCGTCCCTGTATCACGCCCAGTGCCATTGCCAGCCTGCGGCGACACACCGCCAATCATCCCGTGGGTGGCATTCTCGGCGTTCCGGTGGGGGATACCCTCAAGCGTGTCGGTCCCCGCAACGTGATTCTCGATACCTGCGACCGGCGAGGACTCTGGCAGGCGCAGACGCCACAGCTGTTCCGCTACCAGTTGCTGCATCAGTGCCTGGCTCGGGCCTTGGGGCAAGGTGAGGTGGTGACCGATGAGGCATCGGCGATGGAGCTGGCAGGCTATCAGCCGCTGATGGTTGAAGGGCGCACCGACAATATCAAAGTGACCCGGCCGGAGGATCTGGCTCTGGCCGAGGCGATTTTACAGCGACAGGAGCAACACTGATGCGAGTGGGACAGGGCTTCGATGTGCACGCCTTCGGGCCGGGCGATAAAGTAGTGATCGGTGGTGTGGCCATTGCGCACGACCGGGGGCTGGTCGCCCACTCGGACGGCGACGTGCTGCTGCATGCCCTATGCGATGCGCTATTGGGCGCTGCCGCCCTGGGAGACATCGGTCGGCATTTTCCGGACACCGATCCGGGCTTCAAAAACGCCGATAGTCGGGCGCTGTTGCGCATGGTTTACGCCAAGGTCCGGGCGCAGGGGTGGCGGTTGGTCAATGCGGATATGACGGTGATTGCCCAGGCTCCGAAAATGGCCCGTCACGTCCCCGCCATGATTGAGCGGATCGCGGATGATCTAAGCTGCACCACGGGACAGCTCAACATCAAGGCCACCACCACCGAGCGGCTGGGTTTTACCGGCCGGGAAGAGGGCATCGCCGCTCAGGCGGTGGTGCTGCTCGAGCCGCAACAACNCTGAGGACGCTTTCCGTATGCCGGTAAATGACGCGGATTACCGGGCACCAACATGGCTGCCCGGCGGACATCTCCAGACACTGGTGCCCCGCTATATTCGTCGTCTGACACTGACCGGTGAGCCGGTAGACATCGACTTACCCGATGGCGACCGGTTGCACGCCGAGTTGTATCGCAGCCCTGAACCGGATGCTCCGCTGCTGATTCTCTCTCACGGCCTGGAGGGCAGTGCCCGTAGTGGTTATATCCTCGGGACTACCCGGGCGGCGCTGGCCAAGGGCTGGTCGGTACTCGCCTGGAATCTGCGCAGTTGCGGTGACCAGCTCAATCGTACCCCGCGTATCTACCACTCGGGCTGTAGTGATGATCTGGACGCGGTGATCAGCTGGGCCACGGGTGCGGGCTTTCCCCGCCTGCATCTGGGAGGCTTCTCGCTCGGGGGCAACGTCACCCTGAAGTGGCTGGGTGAGCAGGGCGAGGCGGCGCGCGAGCGCGGTGTGGAGGCGGCGGCTACGGCCTCGGTGCCGCTGGACCTGCTCGCGTGCGTGTTGACTCTGGAGCGTCCGGCCAACTGGCTGTACCACAAACACTTTGTCCGTTCGATGAAACGTCGGCTCAAAGCCAAGGCCGCCCAATTTCCCGGGCATTTCGATCTGCAGCGACTGAAGCAGATGAAAACCCTCTGGGCTCTGGACGAGCACTACACGGCGCCCCTCAATGGCTTTCGCGATGCGGCCGACTATTACGCCCGCTGCAGCAGCCGATTTTTTCTGCGGGATATCCGCGTTCCCACCCTGCTGGTTACCGCGCGCAACGACCCCTTCTTCAACGATCGCTGTTTCCCGACCGAGGAAGCCGAGGCCCATGACCATCTGATTTTTGAAGCGCCCCGCACTGGTGGNCACGTCGGATTCTGGCAGGGCCCGGGTGACTGGTGGCTTGAGCGACGATTTTTGCAACACTTTGGCCGGGAGATGCCATGACCCTCGAGTTTGACATCCGAATGCCCACCGCCTGGGGCGGCCCCCGAGTGTCCGCCGGATTTCGGGTGACACCGGAAGATTTTCAGGTGGACGAAATCCTCGGGTTTGAGCCTGAGGGCGAGGGCGAACACTGGCTGGTTCAGGTTCGCAAACGCGGTGACAATACCGCCTGGGTGGCTGGGCAATTGGCGCGCTGTGCCGGTGTCACCAGTCGGGATGTGGGCTTCTGTGGCCTCAAGGATCGCCACGCGGTGGCCACACAGTGGTTCAGTATCTATCAACCCAAAGCCGTGGAGCCAGACTGGACTGCATTGGAACAGACCGGCCCCACCGTGCTCAGCTGCTCCCGTCATTCGCGCAAGCTGCGCCGGGGCCAGCACCAGGCCAACCACTTCGTCATTCGACTGCGGGCGGTGCAGGCCCTGGAAGATGGCGCCCTGGAACGGCTTGAACAGACGCTGGNCCGGGTGGCGGAGCAGGGGGCGCCCAACTACTTTGGTGAGCAGCGCTTTGGCCGAGACGCGGGCAACTTGCATCAGGCGCAGCGCTGGCTGGTGGAGGGTGAGCGTATCAAGAACCGCCAACAGCGGGGCATGGTGATGTCCGCCNCCCGCTCCTGGCTGTTCAATCAGGTACTGGCGGAACGTGTGCGTGAGGGTACCTGGCTTGAGTGCCTTGCGGGCGAACCGCAGGATGAACCTTCCGGCCCGCTCTGGGGCCGTGGTCGACTGATGAGTGACGCCCAGACCGCTCAGTTGGAATCCCGGGTGTTGGCACCCTGGAAAGGCTGGTGCGACGGCCTGGAACATGTTGGCCTGAACCAGGAGCGACGCGCCCTGGCACTAAACCCTCAGGGTCTGGCATGGCACTGGGAGCAGGGCGACATGGTGCTGTCTTTTGCCCTGCCGCCGGGGACCTTTGCCACCGCATTGCTGGCGGAGGTGGCCCAGCTCGATACGACCCAGATGGAAGCAGCTCGGGGCGCCACTGTGCTATAGTGATCGCTTTTCATCAGAACAATATTGACGGCTAGAATTCCGGGGAAATACGCAGTGACGAGTCTTAATTTGGAAGGTGTGGGAATGACCTCCCAGCGCACGCGGGAGCGTCTGGTGCAAAGGCTGGCCGACAAGGGCGTCACCAATCTGCAGGTGCTGGACACTCTGCGCAACACGCCCCGGCACTGGTTTCTGGATGAAGCGTTGTCCCATCGCGCCTACGAGGACACCGCGCTGCCCATCGGCTATGGCCAGACACTCTCCCAGCCCTATATCGTCGCTCGAATGACGGAAATTCTGCTCGGTGCCGCCGGCAAACGACTGCACAAAGTGCTGGAAGTGGGCACTGGTTCAGGCTACCAGACCAGCATTCTGGCGCAGTTGGTGGACGAAGTGTACAGCGTCGAGCGGATCAAGCCTCTGCAGGATAAGGCCCGTGAGCGGCTGCGGGAGTTGGGGTTGCGCAACGTTCACCTCAAGCACGCCGATGGCGGTTTCGGTTGGCCGGAGGCGGGGCCGTTTGACGGTATCCTGAGCACCGCCGCACCGCGCTTTGTTCCCCAGGGGTTGCTGAATCAATTGGCGCCAAACGGCGTGCTGGTTATCCCGGTGGGCGATCAGACCCAATCCCTCAACCTGATCATTCGCGATGGTGACAGCGAGAACTTTGTGACCCAGGTGCTCGAACCGGTCAAGTTCGTTCCGCTGCTCTCCGGCACCAGCCGCTGACGTTTCATGTCTGATTTTGCTGCCCAATGACAAGGACTCCCATGACCCTGCAAGCCCGACTGATTCTATGCCTGAAAGGGATGGCGATGGGGGCGGCTGATGTGGTTCCCGGTGTATCCGGTGGGACCATTGCGTTTATCTCCGGAATCTATGAAGAATTGATCGATTCTCTGCGGCGTTGGACACCCGCAGCGCTGGGCATCTGGCGGCGGCAGGGCACGGCCGCCTTTTGGCGCCACGTCAATGGCGGCTTTCTGCTGACGGTCTTTGGCGGCGTACTGCTCAGCATCTTTTCCCTGGCGAATCTGGTGCACTATCTGCTGGAATTTCATCCCCTGCTGGTCTGGGGGTTCTTTTTCGGACTTGTGGTGGCGTCGGTCGTTTATATCGGGCGACAGCTGCCGCTTCGCTCTCCGGTCATCTGGTTGGGACTGGGCCTTGGCACCCTGGTGGCGCTGGCAATCTCGGTAGGCAAGCCGGTTCAGCTGCCCGCCGAGTGGTGGATGGTGTACCTCGCTGGCTGCATCGCAATATGCGCCATGATCCTTCCCGGCGTTTCCGGCAGTTTCCTGTTGCTGCTGATGGGGATGTACCCGGTGTTTATTCAGGCGGTGGTGGATCTGAATTGGTGGATACTGGCGTGCTTTCTCGCGGGCTGTGTGACCGGCCTGTTACTGTTTTCCCACTTTCTGGGCTGGCTGTTGCGACATTATCATGACCGGACGCTGGCGGTGCTGACCGGCTTTCTGGTGGGCTCGTTGAACATTATCTGGCCCTGGAAGCATACTCTGGAGACCTATACCAATCGTCACGGTGAGCAGGTACCGTTGGTTCAGGAAAACCTGGTGCCGTGGCACTATGAGAATATTGTCGGGTCTGACCCACAGACAGCAATGGTTCTGGTTCTCATGGCGTTGGGGTTGTTGCTGGTGCTCGCCCTGGAATTTTGGGCGAAACGGTCGACTCATTAATAATTCACAGTGGCAACCCGTATTTTAGAGTATTTTCTAATAAGGGCCCGGCGTTAATTGCGAATCCAAATAAACGGGGCCTTCGCATCAGCCCTTAACGTGAGTGTGTTTATGCAGGACTGGTCAACCCACCGCTGGAGGAAATACGGCCCACTGGTTTATATATTGATCAGTTTGGTGGTTCTGGGAGGCTGCGCTACCCAGCGGGCGGATGTGGTGGAGCGGGGCCAGCCGCCGGGTCGGGAGATTCAGAAGCACTGGGTGAGCGCCGGAGAAACGCTCTATTCCATTGCCTGGCGCTACGACGTGGATCACCGCAAGCTGGCGCAACACAACGGTATCGGCCCACCTTTCACCATTTACCCCGGCCAGACACTGCGCCTCGATGTGCATAATATGGCCGCGCCTTCCAGGCCCTCTCCACGGGCGACGCCCCCGAAAGTCGCCAGTAAGCCGACCCCGAAAGCGCCTGCTGACCGTCAAGAAAATAAAACATCTCGCCCAAAGGCGTCTGCCGCCCCGGCCCTGGTTGCGGGCAACCCCGATTGGCGGTGGCCCGTGAAGGGGCGGGTGATTGCCGCCTTCGGCGCCTCTACGGGGCTCAATCAGGGTATTGATATCAGCGGTAAATTGGGAGACTCTGTACAAGCAGCTGCTGCAGGGCAAGTGGTTTATGCGGGCAGCGGGCTGCGTGGGTATGGCAATCTCGTGATCATCAAACACAATGACACGTACCTCAGCGCTTATGCCCACAACCGTCGCCTGAAGGTAGCCGAAGGTGACGCGGTAAAAGCAGGAGAGGTGATTGCCGAAATGGGTTCCAGTGGCACCGACAGTGTGCGTCTGCACTTTGAAATTCGGCGTGATGGGAAACCCGTTGACCCAATTGGGTATCTACCCAAACGTTAACGCTAAACGTTAACAATAGTGTCGCAGTATAACGATAACTTGGGTTAAGGCTGTTGGATGCCATAGGGGCGGCACCAGGAGCCGTATGTAGAGCGAGGGGTGATCTATGGCACTGCAAGAACGGGATACAAAAGCGGATCGTGAGTCAGCCGCGGCGGTTCACGAAATTGATTTTAATGATGATGTTGTGGTTGAAGAGGAACCGACCACCGCAGCACCCACCTCCGCCCGACGAGGGCGCGCCACCGCTGATCGGCACTCCGACGATCACTTCTCCAAAAGTCTCGATGCGACACAACTTTACCTGAACGAAATTGGCTTCTCGCCCTTGCTGACCGCCGAGGAAGAGGTCTATTTTGCCCGCCGCGCACTGCGTGGAGATGAGGCGTCCCGGAAGCGGATGATCGAAAGCAATCTGCGTCTGGTGGTGAAAATTTCACGCCGCTACGTCAATCGGGGTCTGGCCCTGTTGGATCTGATTGAAGAGGGCAACCTGGGGTTGATCCGCGCGGTCGAGAAGTTTGACCCGGAGCGGGGTTTCCGCTTCTCCACCTACGCGACCTGGTGGATCCGTCAGACCATCGAGCGGGCGATCATGAACCAGACCCGNACCATCCGTCTGCCCATTCATGTGGTGAAAGAGCTCAATATCTACCTGCGGGCGGCTCGGGAGCTGACCCAGAAGCTGGACCACGAACCCTCCTCGGATGAAATCGCCACGCTGTTGCACAAGCCGGTGGCCGACGTGGAGCGTATGTTGGGGCTGAATGAGCGGGTCACGTCGGTGGACAGCCCGGTGGGCAATGCCTCCGATCGGACCGTGGTGGACACCATCCCGGACATCAACAACTCCGACCCCGCTTTTCTGATGCAGGATGGCGATCTAAATGACAGTCTGGATCGTTGGCTGGACGACCTGAGTGAAAAGCAGCGTGAAGTCCTGGCCCGGCGTTTCGGGTTGCGTGGCCATGAGGTGTGCACCCTGGAAGAGGTGGGCCATGAAATCGGATTGACCCGAGAAAGGGTGCGCCAGATTCAGGTGGAAGCTCTGAAGCGGTTGCGGGAAATCATCGAAAAGCAGGGGCTCAATAGCGAGGCGCTGTTCAGCGTTTGATGCGGTACCTCTGTCTGAGGTACAAAAAAGCCGGGCTTTGATGGCCCGGCTTTTTTGTGGCTGCAGATTTGTCGGTGCAGACGGTTCAGCGTTCGAGGTACTGCAGTTTCCCTTCCACACCATCCCACTCTTCGGCGTCCGCCGGAGCGTCTTTCTTCTCGGTAATATTGGGCCAGACTTCCGCCAATTCGGCGTTCAGCTCCAGGAACACTTCCTGCCCTTCGGGCAGTTCATCTTCCGAGAAGATGGCATCCACCGGACACTCGGGCTCACACAGAGCGCAGTCAATGCACTCGTCCGGGTGAATCACCAGGAAATTGGGGCCTTCATAAAAGCAGTCAACGGGGCAGACTTCAACGCAGTCTGTGTGTTTGCATTTAATGCAGTTTTCCCCAACAACAAATGTCATAGCGGACTCCAGCTAACACGGTTCGGATTTTGGGCGCTTATTCTAGCAGTATTCTTAGCTTTTGCCAGTCATAAGCGCCTTTAGGGCATAAAGTTGCTCCAGCGCCTCACGGGGGCTGAGATCATCCGGCTGAACCTCGCCCAGCGCTTCCACCACCGGGTGGGGCGCGCTGTCGAACAGGCCGCCCTGAACGGGCGTGTCGGCCGCCGGTGCTGGTTCGGGTTTGGGTGGCTGGGGAGTCGAGCTGCCGCGCTGGGCGTCGCCCTCCAGTTCCGCCAGTTGGGTCTTGGCCTGGGCCAGCACGCCATCGGGTATGCCCGCGAGTTTGGCCACCTGCAGGCCGTAGCTCTTGCTCGCCGGCCCCTCCTGAACCTTGTGCAGAAAGACAATGCTGTCGTGGTGCTCGGTGGCATCCAGGTGGACATTGACGATGCCCGGTAGCTCGTCGGGCAGCCGGGTCAGTTCAAAGTAGTGGGTGGCGAACAGGGTGTACGCCTTGACGTTTTCCGCCAGATGGCGGGCGCAGGCCCAGGCCAGGGCCAGACCGTCAAAGGTACTGGTGCCCCGGCCGATCTCGTCCATCAGCACCAGGCTGCGCGGCGTGGCGTTATGCAGAATGTTGGCGGTCTCGGTCATTTCCACCATAAAAGTGGAGCGCCCACCGGCCAAGTCATCGGAGGAGCCGATCCGGGTAAAGATCCGGTCCAGCATGCCCACTCTCGCTTCCGCTGCGGGCACAAAGCTGCCGATATGGGCCAGCACGGCGATCAGCGCCGCCTGGCGCATGTAGGTGGATTTACCGCCCATGTTCGGACCAGTGACCACCAGCATGTGGCGCTGATCGCCAAAGCACAGATCGTTGGGCACAAAGGGTGCGTCGCTGACGTGCTCGACCACCGGATGTCGCCCGCCCTGAATGTTGATACCGGGGTCGGCGTTCAGGATGGGGCGGCTCCAGCCAAGGCTGTCGGCGCGTTCGGCCAGATTGGTCAGCAGGTCCAGCTCCGCCACGGCGGCGGCGGACTGCTGCAGGGGGATCAGGTCGTCGTTGAGAATGTCGATCAGCTGATCGTAGAGCAGCTTTTCCCGGGCCAGAGCGCGACTTTTGGCGGACAGCGCCTTGTCCTCGAATTCTTTCAGCTCCGGGGTGATGAAACGCTCGGCGTTTTTCAGGGTCTGGCGGCGGATATAGTCCGCCGGGGCCTGTTCGGCCTGGGCGCGGCTGAGCTCGATAAAGTAGCCGTGCACCCGGTTGTAGCCCACCTTCAGCGTGCTGATGCCGGTGCGCTCTCGCTCCCGGGTTTCCAGGTCCACCAGGTACTGGCCGGCGTTGTTGCTGATATTGCGCAGCTCGTCCAGTTCTTCATCGTAGCCCTCGGCGATCACGCCGCCATCGCGAATGACCACCGGTGGATTTTCAATCAGGGCGCGTCCCAGCAGATCAACGGCCTTGGGGAATTCTCCCAACTGTTGTGCCAGCTCGGACAGGTGCGGCGCGCCGAGCTTGGCCAGCTCGCTGCGCAGCTCCGGGTAGCAGGCCAGGGAGGCGTGCAGCCGGGCGAGATCCCGCGGGCGGGCCGAACGCAGGGCCAGGCGACCGAGGATCCGCTCCATATCGCCGATGCGTTTGAGAATCCGGTGGATCACCTCGAAGGTGTACTGATGTTGCAGCTCGGCCACCGCGTCCTGACGGGATTGCAGAATCGGCAGGTCGCGCAGCGGGCGGTTCAGCCAGCGGCGCAGCAGACGGGAGCCCATGGCGGTAGCACAGCGATTCAGGACGCTGTACAGGGTGTTTTCTTCGGTACCCCCGAGGTTTATGTCCAGTTCCAGATTGCGCCGGGTAGCGGCATCCATGATCACCGCCTGGTCCCGGTTTTCGTGGCTCAGGCCGCGCACGTGGGGCAGGGCGGCGCGCTGGGTTTCCCGGGCGTAGTTGAGTAGACAGCCGGCGGCGGCGATGGCGGCGTCCAGATGGTCGCAGCCAAAGCCTGCCAGATCCTGGGTGCCGAACTGTTGGGTCAGCAGGCGCCGGGCGCTGTCCAGCTCGAACTCCCAGGGGCCCCGGCGGCGCACGCCCTTGCGGTTCTCCAGCAGCTCGGGCGTGGTCAGGTCGTCGCTGACCAGCAACTCGGCGGGGCGCAGTCGCTGCAGCTCACCGAGGGCCGCGTCCAGCCCCTCGACCTCCAGCACGTAAAAACGGCCGCTGGCGATATCCAGAGACGCCAGTCCATAGGTGTCGCCCTGCTGGTGCAGGGCCACCAGCAGGTTGTCCCGACCGGAGTCCAGCAGGGCTTCGTCGCTGACGGTGCCCGGCGTGACGATGCGCACCACTTTGCGCTCCACGGGCCCCTTGGACGTCGCCGGGTCGCCGATCTGCTCGCAGATGGCCACCGACACGCCGGCCCGCACCAGCTTGGCCAGGTAGCCGTCGGCGGCGTGAAACGGAATGCCCGCCATGGGAATGGGCTCACCGTTGGACTTGCCGCGGGCCGTGAGGGTCACGTCCAGCAGTTCGGCAGCCCGCTTGGCGTCGTCGTAGAACAATTCGTAGAAGTCGCCCATGCGATAGAACACCAGCTCCTGCGGGTGCTCGGCCTTGATTCGCAGGTACTGCTGCATCATCGGCGTGTGCTGGCTTGGGGCGTCGGATGTTTTGCTCATAAAACGGCGTTGCCTGGGTGTTATCGGGTGATTGGAAGCTGCGCTATTCTACGGAATTCATCCGGGGCTTGCACTCGTCTCGCGCCTGGCATACCTTGAGCCCATGACCGAACCCCTGACCACTTCCGCCGCCGAACAGCAGGCCCTCGCGACCCGCCTGGGACAGGCGCTGACGGCAAACCACTGGACAGTGGCCGCGGCGGAATCCTGCACCGGTGGTGGCATTGCCGCCGCGATCACCGACATTCCCGGCAGTTCGGGTTGGTTTGGCTATGGTCTGGTGACTTATTCCAATGACGCCAAGGTCCGTCTGTTGGGCGTTCCCGAGCAGATGCTGATACAGAACGGTGCGGTCAGTGAATCGGTGGTGCGCGCCATGGCGGAGGGTGCGGCGCGGATTTCTGGCGCGGATCTGGCCATTGCGGTGAGCGGCGTTGCCGGGCCGGAAGGTGGCTCAGAGGAAAAACCGGTGGGTACCGTCTGGTTGGGGTGGGCGTATCGGCGCGGCGAGACGCTGCTCAGCGATGCTCACCTGCATCGGTTTGAAGGCGATCGGGCCGCCGTGCGAGGGCAGACCGTGACTGCTGCGTTGCAGCAGTTGTTGGCTTTGACTACGGGCGGCAAGACTACTGTATAAATATCGAGTTACTGTTTGCGCATACAGGTTTTTCGTGTATGCTGTCGGCAGTTGTATTGAAACCATTTCAAGTTCTAATTTCACAGCATTGATCGAGGTGTCGGATGGACGCGAATAAAGAGAAAGCGCTACAGGCCGCCTTAGGCCAGATTGAACGTCAATTTGGTAAGGGCACGGTCATGCGCATGGGCGATCGTGAGCGGGTGGCGATTCCCGCCATTTCCACGGGCTCTCTGGGGCTGGATGCCGCCCTCGGTATTGGTGGCCTGCCCAAGGGGCGGGTGGTAGAGATTTACGGGCCGGAATCGTCCGGTAAAACCACTTTGACGCTGCAGGTGATTGCCGAAGCCCAGCGCCAGGGCGGTACCTGTGCCTTTATTGACGCCGAGCACGCGCTGGACCCGATTTACGCCGAAAAACTGGGCGTGAATGTGGATGATCTGATCATCTCCCAGCCGGATACCGGTGAGCAGGCCCTGGAGGTCAGCGATATGCTGGTGCGCTCCGGTGCGGTTGACGTGTTGGTGGTGGACTCGGTGGCGGCGCTGACGCCCCGGGCGGAAATTGAAGGCGAGATGGGTGATCAGCACGTGGGCCTGCAGGCCCGCCTGATGTCCCAGGCGCTGCGTAAAATTACCGGCAACATCAAGAACGCCAACTGCCTGGTGATCTTCATTAACCAGATCCGCATGAAGATCGGTGTGATGTTCGGCAGCCCGGAAACCACCACCGGTGGTAATGCGCTCAAGTTCTACTCCTCGGTTCGCCTGGATATCCGCCGCATTGGTTCGGTGAAAGAGGGCGATGAGGTCATCGGGAACGAGACCCGAGTGAAGGTGGTGAAAAACAAGGTGGCACCGCCGTTCAAGCAAACCGAGTTCCAGATTCTGTACGGCACGGGCATCAACCGCTTCGGTGAGGTCATTGATTACGGCGTCAAGCTTGGCATCGTGGACAAGGCGGGTGCCTGGTACAGCTACAATGGCGACAAGATTGGCCAGGGCAAAAACAACGTGGTGAAGTTCCTTCATGAGAACCCCACCATTGCCCAGGAGATGGAGAAGCGGGTACGCGGCGAACTGCTGAACATCCCGGTAAAGGCCGAAGAGAAGGAAGAAGAGGAAAGCGAGGCCTGAGCCTCGCCGTCCTGTCAAACTACAAGAGACCCGGGTTGAACCCGGGTCTCTTGTCTGTGGTCCAACTGACGTGATACTCATGATATCCCTTGGGCGGAGCCTGTTGCGCCGCCAAGGCAATGCCAAGTAATAAGAGGAAAGCGGCTGTGCGACTGATTCGTTTGGGTGTTGGACTGTTGTTGGTGCTGGGCCTTCTGGCTGGCTGTACCAGTACGCCCTCGGTGGTGACCGATTACGATCCTGAGTTTTCGTTTGGAGAGCTCAACCGTTTTCGGGTTGAACTGGCCGAGCAGGAAGACGGCAACAGCCTGCTGATCTCCCCGTTCACCCTGAGTCACCTGCAGCGGGTAATTGAAAGCCATTTGGCCTCGCGCTATGAGTCTGCGGGCGAAGATGGGGAGGCGGATTTCGTGGTCCGTTACCACATCGTGGTGGAAGACCGGCTGGATGTACGCAGTTACGATCAACGCTATGGCTTTGGCTATTACGGTTATGGCCCCTGGTACCGTTACCCCTATTCCCACGGTCCCAGTCCACGGGTCTACCGCCAGGGAACCCTGATCATCGACATCGCTCGCGCTGAAGACAACAAACCGCTGTGGCGGGGTGTTGCCGAGCAGCGTCTGTATGATGGCCTGACGCCTCAGGAACAGCGTCAGCGGCTCTCTGCCGCAGTGACCGAGGTTCTGTCGAATTTCCCACCGGTACGTTGAGTCGTTATGACAGAGCGGGATGAATCGAGCGAGCCCACGATGGGCGAAGTGCGACTGGCGGCCATGAACCTGTTGGCTCGTCGCGAGCATGCTCGTGACGAGCTTCGGACCAAATTACTCAAGCGCTTTGGTTCGGAGGGTGAACGGGTTAAGACGGTGGATCAGGCGCTGGCTCGGCTGGAAGAGCAGGGGCTTCAGAGCGATGAGCGCTTCACCGAGGCATTTGTCACCGCTCGGGAGCGGCAGGGCAAGGGGCCTCTGCGTATTGCCCAAGAATTGCGGCAAAAAGGCGTTTCAGACTCTCTGATCAGCCTTTATCTCGATGAAGGGGATGAGCGCTGGTGGGATCTCGCCAATGAAGTGCGCCGAAAGCGCTTCGGTGACGCACCGGTGGAAACCCCCAAAGAGAAAGCCCGTCAGGCCCGATTCCTTCAATACCGCGGGTTTTCCCACGAACAGGCGCGAGAGGCTATCGCCAACGCTCCCAGGCATCCATGACTTTGGCAGCATAGCGGTAGCTGCCATAACTGCCGTTATAGCGTGCCAGGGCTTCCGCCAGGCGCCCCTCTGATCGTTCCAGGTAATGCTTGAGGATGGTGCAGCCGTACCGCAGGTTGGTTTCCAGGTTGATCAGGTTGTCTTCCGGTCGGCCAATCTCGTTCTTCCAGAACGGCATGACCTGCATGATCCCCTGAGCACCCACCGGTGATACCGCATAGTGATTGAAGTGGCTCTCCACCTCAATGACCGCTAATACCAGCTCGGGCTGAAGGTCGGTCTGGCGGGCCGCGCTGTGGATTTTGCGCAGCAAGCGCAGGCGTCGATCCGGATCGCGCACATAACGCTCCAGGCGTCCCGACATCAGCATCAGCCAGGCCTCGGCATCAAAGCGATCCTCGAAACTGTCCGCCGCGCGAATGTTATCGAGCAGCTTCTGCCGAAGCTGGTCATCCACTTCGATGGCCGGTTCGGCATAGGCCAGGGTGTTCGATTGCGCCCAGGCGAAGCTGGTGGCGCTCGCCATCCACAGTGCCACCAGAACACTGAACGCGGTTTTCTTCACGCCCGGCCCACGCATCGAGGTCAGTCCGCCAGGCGCTCGCGGATAAACTCGACCACCTGTTCCAGTGGAACGTCCTGAGCCTGTTCGTCCCGGCGTCCTTTGTACTCCAGAGTACCTTTCTCCAGACCGCGATCGCCCACCACTAAGCGGTGTGGAATACCCATCAGGTCGGTATTGGCGAGCATGACACCGAGGCGCGCTTTGTCTTCGTCCATGTACAGGACTTCAACGCCCAGCTCGGTGAGCTGCTGGTACAGCGTCTCACACTGTTCGGCCACCGCCGGGGATTTGTGCGGGTTGATTGGCACCAGTGCGAGCTGGAAGGGCGCAATACTCTGGGGCCAGATGATGCCATTCTGGTCATGGTTCTGCTCAATGGCTGCCGCGACCACACGGGATACCCCGATACCGTAGCAACCCATGATCATGGGTTTTTCTTTGCCGTTTTCATCCAACACGCGCGCATTCATCGCCTCGCTGTATTTGGTGCCCAGCTGAAAGATGTGGCCGACCTCAATGCCGCGCTTGATCTCCAATTGGCCCTTGCCGTCGGGGCTCGGGTCACCGGCCACCACATTGCGCAGATCCACCACGTCGTTCAGGGGTGCATCGCGCTCCCAGTTGACGCCGGTCAGGTGGTAGCCGTCCCGGTTGGCGCCACAGACGAAGTCCGCCAGCTGGGCGGCCGCCCGGTCCACCATTACGCGAATGTTCAGGCCCACCGGGCCGAGAGAGCCGACTCCCGCGCCCAGTTCTGCTTCAATGCGCTCCTCCGGGGCAAAGGTCAGCGGTGCGGCAATACCGTCGATTTTTTCGGCCTTGATGTCGTTGAGCTCGTGATCGCCGCGCAGCACCAGGGCCACTAAGGGCGCGGGGCCCTCTTCCGGGGCTTCGCCCAGTACGATCAGGGTCTTGACGGTCTGCTCCGGCGCGACCTTCAGAAAGCCTGCGACCTGTTCGATGGTGTGCTGATCCGCAGTGGCAACCTCGGTCATGGCCTCGCTGGCACTGGGGCGTGCATCGCTCGGCGCCAGGGCTTCGGCCTTTTCGATGTTGGCGGCATAGTCGCTGCCGTTACTGAACGCGATGTCATCTTCACCGCTGTCGGCCAGTACGTGGAATTCGTGCGAGAAAGCGCCGCCGATGGAGCCGGTATCGGCCAACACGGGGCGATAGGCCAGGCCAATGCGGTCAAAAATGGCGCAGTAGGTGCGGTGCATGACCTCGTAGGTTTCCTGCAGNGATTCCTGNCTCANGTGGAACGAGTAGGCATCCTTCATGGTGAACTCGCGGGCNCGCATGACACCGAANCGGGGGCGGATTTCNTCGCGGAATTTGGTCTGAATCTGATAGAANTTGGCCGGNAGCTGNTTGTAGCTGTTGATCTCNCCGCGAATCAGGTCGGTAATGACCTCTTCGTGNGTGGGGCCGAGGCAGAAATCCCGCTGNTGGCGGTCATTGATGCGCAACAGNTCGGGGCCGTACTGCTGCCAGCGTCCGGACTCTNCCCANAGCTCGGCGGGCTGAACCACNGGCATNAGNACTTCCTGGGCGCCGGAGCGNTCCATNTCCTCNCGGATGATGCGCTCGACCTTGCGCAGTACACGCAGNCCGAGGGGCATCCAGGTATANAGCCCCGAGGCCAGTTTGCGGATCATGCCCGCGCGCAGCATCAATTGGTGGCTGATGACCTCGGCNTCGGAGGGCGTTTCTTTCAGTGTGGCGATTAAAAAACGACTGGCTCGCATAGATTGGCTTCTTAGTGGCTATACTGGTAAACAGAGAAAACGCTTATTCTACGGTGCTTACCGGCTCGGGTACAGACTCCCGATGCGCACTGAGTACCGAACCACCCGAAAGAAGTCGATGAGGAGAGGGTNATGTTTCAACTGCATTCACGCCTGGCCGAGGATACCGTGCCGGTAGGGCGCTTCCCGCTGTCTCTGCTGNTGCTCAGNAAAGANGCCAACTACCCCTGGTGNCTGCTGGTGCCNCTGCGGGAGGATGTGTTTGAAATTCATCATNTGGGTGAGCGGGATCAGCAGCAACTGATGCGNGAGTCCTGTCGTCTGGCCGAGGTGATGACCAGCGTGTTTGATGCCGACAANATGAATGTGGCNGCGCTNGGNAATGTTGTNCCCCANTTGCATGTGCACCATATNGCCCGCTTTGAGACNGACCCNGCCTGGCCGCAGCCGATTTGGGGNGTNAAGCCNGCNGCAAGNTANTCTGAGGCTCAATTGCAGGANCGACTNGATCANCTCAGNTCCGCCCTGGTNGGGGACGACTTTGACGTGCTGGAGTCACTGGAGGATCTGGAGGTCAANCCGGTGGATANNACGGGGCCGGGCGACTGGTATTGAGAACAGGGCCCCGAGAGGGGCCCTGTTGAGCGGGTATGGCGCTTACAGAGCCATTTCNTTGAGCTTNTTCAGAGGNCGTACCTTGACNGCGATGGAGGCCGGTTTCGCNTTGAACACGGTCTCTTCGCCGGTGAAGGGGTTGATGCCCTTGCGCGCCTTGGTGGCGGGCTTCTTCACGGTGGTGATCTTCAGCAGGCCGGGCAGTACGAACTCGCCCACGGCACGCTTCTTGACGTGACCTTCAATGATGTCAGACAGCTCGTCCAGTACCGACTGGACCTGCTTCTTGCTCAGCTCGGTATTGTCCGCAATCTGATTCAGAATCTGGGTTTTGTTGTAACGCTCGGAGATCGCCTTTACTTTTTTGGCGGCCGGCTGCTTGGCAGCAGCTTTCTTGGCGGGAGCTTTCTTTGCGGGTGCCTTTTTGGCAGCAGTTTTGCGAGCAGCCATAATATGATCCTTGTTGATGGTCAAGTGTTTATTGAGTCAGGCCGATAAAAAAGCCTGAATATATAGCGTATTAACCGCATCGGGTGCGGCTGGCACTATATATAAAGGATAAAACGACGATCAGCAACCCAAAAAACCGCTTTTTTACCGCTATAGCGCCAATTGTCTCAGGCGTGGATCCTCTTCAGCGGTTTCCCAGGCCCGATCGAAAATCTCCCTCAGCGTTTTCACCCGCGCACCCGCCTGCCGATCGTAAAAGCCGTGATAGTTGTCCGGATCATTCTGATAGACCAGGTGCTCCCGATCGCCCAGCGCAAATGCGATGGCCTGGGTTTCAATGTCGTTGGTCAGCCGGCGCAGGGTCACCTTGCTCGGCAGCCTCTGGGCCAGGCGAACCAGGCCGTGCCCGTATTCAACCAGCGCCCGGGTGTCCCGGACCAGCAGCTGTACCTGCGCCTGGCGATGTCGACGGGCAATCTCGGAGAGCGCTTCGGCCAGCTCCGGCAGGTCGTAAACCTCTCTGGCCAGGTCGGGTGAGTAGAGTGAGAAAGTGCGGCGCGTCTCGCTCGCGCAGTGGAGTAGTGCCTGGCGAAAGGCGTCTGGTCCATCAATCAACTCAGATTGCTCGGGGGTATCCGGCGGGAGGTTCATGACGTTCGGCTCCAGTTCGTATTCGACTTTTCAGCGTGCTCAACCGCCATGATAAAGCAAGCCTGGCCAAAAAGGAGGCGGGATAGTCGTATATCATATAGAAAAATGGTTGCGCTAATGAAAATATGGAGTTATAAAGGCAGTGCGCTTCCTGTGACACCCAAAGCAGCGTCCGGCTATGGCGCAGGTCAATCACAGGGGCAGGGAGGCGTGTTGGCGCAACAACAATAAACAATGCAGATCCATTATCGGGTAAGCGGAGAATAAGCGATGACAATAATGAACAAGACTCAGGGCTTGGCACCTCGTTCGGCATTTCGGCGCACCAGGCTGGCGCGCGCCATTCACTGGAGTTCACAGTTACTGGTCGCAGGTGCGGTTGGCTGGCATGGCGCCGGCTTTGCACAGGAAGCCACACCGGCGGCGCCGGAGCAGCCGACCGCACTGGAAGAGATCGTGGTGTCCGGTCAGCGCAGCAGCATTCAGTCGGCCCAGATGATCAAGCAGAGTGCTGAACAGATCGTCGACTCGATTGTCGCGGATGACATCGGCAAGCTGCCCGATCGCTCGGTGACCGAAACCTTGCAGCGCATTCCGGGTGTGACCATTGATCACTTCATGTCTCTCGGGGATCCGGAGCACTTCTCAGCTGAAGGCAGTGGCGTCGCCGTGCGCGGTTTGACCCAGGTGCGTAGTGAGCTCAATGGACGCGACAGCTTTACCGCAAACGGTGGGCGGAGCCTGAGCTTTGAAGATGTGCCCGCTGAGCTTATGGCCGGGGTGGACGTCTATAAAAACCCTTCGGCGGACATGATCGAAGGTGGCCTGGGCGGCACCGTCAACCTGCGTACTCGTATGCCTTTTGACAGTGATGGTCAGGTAATGGCGGCGACGGCCAGCGTGAATTACGGTGACTTTATCGAAGAGGCCGACCCGTCGGTATCGGCTCTTTACAGCAACCGCTGGGACACCTCCGCCGGTGAGTTCGGTCTGTTGGTGGATGTCGCTTTTTCGGAAATTTCGACCCGCACCGACGGCATTTTCAATCGTCCGTTTTTCCCCCGCGATGACCTGCAGGGTTACGAGGGGACTACTATCCAGGTACCGCGTGGGGCGGACTGGCGCTCCATGGATTTCAATCGCGAGCGGTTGGGGTCCTACCTGGCGACTCAGTGGCGGCCCAGCGATGCGTCAGAATTCTATTTCCAGGCGTTCCGTTCCGAATATGACATGCAGTGGGATGAGGATGCCATCTTTGTCCAGAACGATGCCTATGCCATCCAGCCGGGCGATGGCAAAGAGTTTGTTGTCGATGACAATAATGTCTTTCTGTCGGGTCGCCTGACCCAGCCCGGGGGAATCCCCTTCGGGGCCGATATCCGCGTGGCCAATCGCGAGTCAGTCACCAGCGATTTTTCCGCCGGTTACAAGTGGTTGCCGGGTGACCAGCTGGAATTCAGTACCGACCTCCAGTACACCAAGGCAACAACGGAGGGTCTGGATGCCACCATCGCGACGGGCATCAACCTGCCGTACATCGATATTGATCTGCGCGGTGAACGACCGCTGGTTCAGGCCGACGATGAGTACCTGTCCGATCCGGGCAATTACTACTGGGGCTTCACCATGCCCTTTATCGAGGACAACGAAGCCGAGCAGTTCGCCTGGCGTGCGGACGTGAAATACAACTTCAATGACACCGACGTTGTGCGCTACATCAAGACCGGCGTTCGGCTGACGGACCGGGAAGCCACCAACATCAACAGTGGCTACCACTGGCAGGCCATCTACCAGCCGTGGATGGCCTGGTGGAAGCTGCCCGACGACCAGATGCCTCCGGTGGAAGACGCCAGCCAGATGTCGCTCAACACCTTTGATAACTTTTTCCGGGGCAAGGCACCGAGCCCGGGGGTTGTCTATGCGCCTCACATATCGCTGGTTGAGGGCTATCCGGAGAGCTTCGATCAACTGCATGCGGATGCCAGTGAGAACTATATCTGCTGTGACGACTACATGCCGGCAACCATGGACGATCCGAGCCGCATTAACGAACAGGAAGAGCAGACCTACGCGGCGTACTTCCTGCTCGGCTTCGGTGTCGACGACTGGGCGCTGCCGGTAGACGGCAATATCGGTATTCGCGTGGTGCAGACCGACAGCGCGGCATCGGGCATGATCCGCTACCCCGAAACCATCGTGGTGGGAGAGGATGGCGAGACGGAAAGCCGCCCCTGGTATCAGGATCCGGAAGATATCGTGGCGGAGAATTCCTATACCAACGTGCTCCCGAACCTGAACTTGCGGGTGGAGTTGCGTGACGATCTGTTCCTGCGCTTCGCCGCCTCCAAAGCCATGGCGCGGCCTGCGTACAATCAGATGCAGGCGTTCCAGACCTTGAGCGCGGGCCGCCCGGAAGGGGTACCGGAAGACCAGTATGTGCCGCCGGAGGATTTCCGGCTGACGTCCTCCTCCGGCTCCAACCCGATGCTCGAGCCGATGGAGGCGACCCAGTTTGATATCTCGCTGGAGTGGTACTTCAATGACGCCGGTGGTATGGCTCACGTCAATGCCTTCAGTAAAGACATTGAAGGGTTTATCCGCAACCAGACGATCCGCGAAGAGCACGGTGGGTGGGATTATACGGTGACCCGTCCGGTCAACACCGGCACCGCTGATATCCGGGGTGTCGAGTTGGGCTGGAGCCAGTTCTTTGATCAGCTTCCCGAGCCCTTTGATGGCCTGGGTATGCAGGCCAACTACACCTACATCGACAGCAGCACCGATGTGCCTCGCGATGAGGGCTCCAACCCGGTCGATACCGACGGCAGTGAATACGGGCAGATGCCCTTTGAGGGGCTGTCGGAGCATTCCTACAATCTGGTGGGTATGTACGAGAAGGGGCCGCTGTCCGTCCGTCTGGCGTATAACTGGCGGAGTGACTTCCTGATGTCCGTTGGCCCCAATGGCTTTAACGGCACCGATCGCGATATCACCTGGCGCCTGCCGGTGTATAACGACGATTACGGTCAGATGGATGGGTCGATCTTCTACGACATCACCGACATGCTGTCACTCGGCCTGGAAGTGAACAACATCCTCAATTCGGAAACGCGCACGATCATGAAACAGAACGCAGCGGGAGACCACTACGCTTCTTACTTCCTGAACGACACGCGCTATGCATTGACCCTCAGGGCCAATTTTTAGGTGAGACCCGGCGGTAGGGAAGCCGCCGATATTGTTGGCATGCTTGGCGCCGGTGTTTTTACCCCGGCGCTTTTTTGTGCGGACCGGCTACGAAAACGACGCCCAGATGGGGCAGTGATCGGACGGGCGCTCCATACCCCGAATGTCATAATCGACGCCCGCCTCCGTGCATCGTTCGAGTAACGGCTCGGTTGCCAGAATGAGGTCGATTCTCAGGCCCCGTTTGGGGTCGGCATCAAAGCCTTTGCTACGATAGTCAAACCAGCTGAAGGTACGCTCTTCGTCCGGCTGGTGTTGACGGAAGGTATCCTTCAGACCCCAGTCCAGCAGAGTATCCAGCCATTCCCGCTCTTCCGGCAAAAAGCTGCACTTTCCGTCGCGCAACCAGCGCTTGCGGTTCTGCTCGCCAATACCGATATCCCGGTCAGTATGAGAGACGTTCATATCGCCCATGACCAGCAGCGGTTTGGAAGGGTCGCACTGGTCGTTCAGGAAGGCCATCAGGTCCTGGTAGAACTTGCGCTTATTGGGAAATTTGACCGGGTGGTCGCGGCTTTCACCCTGGGGGAAGTAACCATTCAGAACGGTCACTTCGCCGCCGAGGGGAGAGTCGAATACCCCTCCGATAAAACGCCGTTGGGATTCTTCCAGATCTCCGGGGAAACCCTTGATCACCTGCTTGAAGGGGTGGCGGGACATTAGCGCTACGCCGTAGTGCGTTTTCTGACCGTAGAACTCTACGTGGTAACCCATGTCCCGGATTTCCTGCTCGGGAAACTGCTCGTCGGTGACTTTGGTTTCCTGCAAGCCGATGAAGTCCGGTTGATATTTATCGATCACCGCCTGCAACTGGTGGAGGCGGGTACGGATGCTGTTTACGTTGAAGGAAACGGCGTTCATGCGGTTCAATTCCTGAGTCCGATCTGATGGAGGCGTGGGTTAAAAAATACCCCGAAAACGCACCGAGGGAAAAGGCCTGTGCGGTATCGGGGCTCGGGTTTGGATGTTGGTTACCAGTTGGCGACGCGATCCCGGTCCTGTTCATCCATGGATTCGAGCTGCTCAATGAAGTCCACCAGAATATGTCCGGCTTCGTTGAGAAACGGATCCTTGTCCGGGTTGATTTCACTGCGTGAAAGCGCACTGAAGCTGACCAGGTCGCCTTCTTCTTCGTCGTCGTTGGCCGCTTCTCCGGCGTCCGCGCCCTCGGTCGCGTCCTCGTCGTCGCTGCCGGCCAGGCGGTCAATGTCTTCGTAACTGTCATACAGGGACAGCCCTTTGGCTTTCCGGCGCTCGTTTTCGAGTTGCAACAGAGACGCTTCCAGGGATTCCTGTTCGTTTCGACGCTGTTTTTCATTCAGGGAGACGACCGTGCGGTCCTTGTTCTTCTCCGTCAGCGCCATCTGATCGCGCAGGTAGATGAAATCCGGGTTCTTCTCTACGCGCTGCTCGTGCAATGGGTTCAGGTGCGGAAGAAGCGCCTGAATGTCAAAGTAACGAGAGTGTGGAACCGCGTGAATCTTGTCCCAGGGTAAGGCGTTGTCGTAAGTGCTCTCGCCGACATCGTCTACGTTGACCAGGCTAGGCAGCGTCATGTCGGGAATAACTCCGCGATGCTGTGTGCTCTCGCCCGAGACGCGATAGAACTTGGACTCCGTCAGCTTTAACTGGCCGGCATCGACCGGTACCAGCGATTGCACGGAGCCTTTGCCGAAGCTCTGGGTGCCAACAATGATGCCCCGGCCGTAATCCTGGATGGCGCCGGCAAAAATTTCCGAAGCCGATGCACTCAACCGATCAATCAGCACCACCAGAGGCCCGCGGTAGGCCGCCCGGGAGTGTGATTGATAATTGCGTGAAATCAGTTCATTGGTCTGGCGAATCTGTACCACGGGCCCGCGATCGATAAACAGGTCGGTCAGGGTAGTGGCCTCCTGCAGGGACCCACCGCCATTGCCGCGCAGATCAAGCACAATCCCGTCGACGTTTTCTTTTTCCAGCTCTTGAAGAATCCGGTGCACGTCACGGGTGGTGCTCTTGAAGTTCGGGTCGCGCTTGCGATAAGCCTCGAAATCCATGTAGAAGGTGGGTACACGAATCACGCCAATTTTGTAGCGGTCGCGCCCATTCATAACCTCGAATACGTCGTGCTTCGCCGCCTGTTCCTCAAGCTTGACCTTGTCCCGGGTGATGGTGATGACTTTGGTCGCACTGTCGGTGGGGGCCTTGGCCGGGAGCACTTCAAGGCGGACAACCGTGTCTTTTTTGCCGCGAATCTGCTCCACCACTTCGTCGAGGCGCCAACCGACCACATCGGTCATTTCACCCTCCTCGCCCTGGCCGACCGCGACGATGCGATCCGCTGGGCGAAGTTCCCCCTGCTTGTCCGCCGGCCCGGCGGGAACCAGACGCATCACCTTGGTGTGTTCGTCCTCGGTCTGGAGTACGGCCCCAATCCCCTCCAGGGAGAGTGACATGTTGATATTGAAGTTTTCGAGTGTTCTCGGCGACAGGTAGTTGGTGTGCGGATCGTACAGGGTGGTCAGGCTGTTGATTACGACCTCAAAGGCATCATCGCTGTCCTGCTGGCGAACCCGGCGCAGTTGGTTTTCATAGCGTTTGCGCAGGAGCTCCTTGCTCTCTTCCAAGTCTTTCCCGGCCAGTACCAGATCCAACAGGCTGGCTTTGACCCTGCGGTGCCAGAGCTCATCAGCGGTTTTCTTGTCCTCGGGCCACTCGGCCTGCTCCCAATCCACCACGAGCTGATCGTCGGTGGTGAAGTCGTACTTGATCTCATCACTCTCCAGCCGCTCAATCACCGATTCCAGGCGCGTCGTCAGGCGCTGCCGGTAGATATCGAAGATGTCGAAGGCTTCATTCAGGTTGCCCTTGGCGAGCCAGTTGTCGAACTTCTCACGATGACGGTTGAATCCGTCGATATCAGCCTGGAAGAAGTAGCTTTTGGTGGGGTCCAGGGTTTTCAGGTAATTGTCCAGATACTCGGACGACAGGTCGTCATTGAGGGACTGGTCCCGGTAATGGTGCTCGCTCAGTTGCTGGACCACGCTCGCCGTGACCTGGCGGTGCTGATCGGTGATTTCCAGGGGGGCCAGGGCGGCAGCCCAGAGCGCTGGGGCGCTGAACAACAGAGCCGAAATGGCGAGACTGCTGCGCAGGAACTTCGGGACGTTGAGCATAGGTTCAATCCTGCTTTGTTTCCGGTGGCCAGCGAACTGTGGTTGACTATCGCCAGTGACACTGGAAGCGGCGTTAATACTGGGTTTCATACTACTATAGCCCCCGGAGTATGGCTACCGGAGTGGGTTCGGGAGACGTTTAGAAAGGTAAATCGGCGCAAGAGTTCCCCAGAACGCACTGGGGCCGCACTAAGTGCGGCCCCAGGGTGGGTCGGTAAAGGCCCGGTGGTGTCGGCCTCAGGCGGGGTAATCGCGCTTGCTGTAGCCGGTGTATAGCTGGCGTGGACGGCCGATCTTGTAGGGTGCGCTCACCATTTCCTGCCAGTGGGCGTACCAGCCGACGGCGCGGCCTGTGGCAAAAATCACGGTAAAGGCTTCGGTGGGAATGCCGATGGCCTTCATGATGATGCCGGAGTAGAAATCCACATTGGGGTAGAGTTTCTTCTGGATGAAGTACTCGTCTTCCAGGGCGATTTTCTCCAGGCGCTTGGCGATCGCCAGCAGCGGATCGTTTTCCAGGCCCAGCTCGGACAGCACCTCGTCAGCGGCCTGCTTCATCACCTTGGCGCGCGGATCAAAGTTCTTGTAGACCCGGTGACCGAAGCCCATCAGACGGAAGGGATCGTTCTTGTCTTTGGCTTTGGCGACATAGGTGTCGATGTTGTCGACGCTGCCAATTTCCTCAAGCATGTTGAGAACGGCTTCGTTCGCACCACCGTGGGCGGGGCCCCACAGGGTAGCGATACCCGCTGCGATGGCGGCAAAGGGGTTGGTGCCGGATGAGCCGGACAGACGCACGGTGGAGGTGGAGGCGTTCTGCTCATGGTCGGCGTGCAGCAGGAAGATCCGGTCCATGGCTTTGGCCAATACCTGATTGACTTTGGGGCTTTGGCCGGCGGTACCAAAGGTCATGTTCAGGTAGTTTTCAGCGTAGGCGAGATCGGCGTCCGGGGCGATGAACTCTTCGCCCTGGCGGTGCTTGTGGGCCATGGCGGCAAGGGTCGGCATCTGACCGATCAACCGGTAGGCCGTAACCCGACGACTCTCTTCGCTGGTGATGTCGGTCTCTTCATGGTAAACCGCGGCCAGAGCGTTCACTGCGCTGCCCATGATGGCCATGGGGTGAGCGTTGCGACTGAAGCCTTTGATGATCTGAGCCACTGAGTCGTCGACCTTGGAGTGCTTTTTGACTTCGTCGGCGAACGTCGCTTTTTGTTCTTTGGAGGGGAGTTCGCCGTTCAGCAGAAGGTAGCAGGTCTCGAGGTAGTCAGAGTGCTCGGCTAACTGATCGATGGGGTAGCCACGGTGCAGAAGCACGCCTTTGGCGCCATCGATGAAGGTAATTTTGGACTCGCAGGGGGCGGTGGACATGAACCCCGGATCGTAGGTGAAAAAACCCTTTTTGGTCAGGCCGGAGACATCAATCACGTCAGGGCCGGCAGTGCTCGGGTAAACAGGCAGATCAATAGGCGCATCCAGGCCGTCGACCGTTAACCGTGCTTTTCTGTCAGTCATTACGGACTCCTGTGGTTTACAAACTTTTAAGGCTTCCAGGAATGGCTGGATGGCCAGACCGGGTTTTTAATCGGGGCGTCACTATAAGCCCCGGCGTGGGTTTGTCAAACAGCCCACGGGTTGATGGGAGGCGGCATTATAGAGGAGAAGGCCTGATTTCGGTAGTTTTTCGAGATCGGGTTGGCAAAAAATCCACTTGACGGCGAGGGCGCCCGTGTAGTGGCCGGCCCGTTGGTGCCGGGGTGCCCGGCATCACGGAGGCTTTGACTGGAGGCAATGATCCGGCAGTGGTGGGAACGTCGTAACAGGTGACAGCGCTGTCGGATTTTACCCCCGGGGACGGGGTGGTGAACAATCCGGTGGTGATTTGCCTCCAAATGGAGCATCAAGCGGCTCCAGTGCACGCCAATCGGGCATTTCCGGGGGATTTTTGCCCGGGTTTTTGTTTGTGTTTCAGGATTCGACTCTCTATAATACGCCGCGACTTGCAGGCAGCGGTGAGAGAGCCAATCGCCGGTCCAGACCATGCCCTGAGAAGAGACATTGGCCCGGACGGCGCATAAACAAATCAACCTGGCGACCGCCCTGTGTGCTCTGGAGAGATGCGCTTGGCGCTATTTCGCTAACCTGCCTACATTAGCTGGGCTAGAAGGTGACTATCAACCGTGAAAAACCAAAGACCTGTCAATCTCGATATCTCCACCATCAAACTTCCGATTACCGCTATTGTTTCCATTCTTCACCGTGTCTCCGGTGTGTTCCTTTTTGCCGGTGTGGCCGTACTCCTCTGGCTGCTTGATGGCAGTCTTGCCTCCGAAGAGCAGTTTGTGGCTCTGCAGGAAACGCTGACCCAGCCGGTCTGGCAAATCGTCGTCTGGGCCGTTGTCGCCGCGCTCGCCTATCACATGGTGATGGGGGTCCGGCACCTGATTATGGATTGTGGCATTGGTGAAAGCCTGAAAGGTGGTCGCCTCGGTGCGAAGCTCGCACTGGCGCTGGCCGTTGTACTGATTGTTCTGGCAGGAGTCTGGATATGGTAACCGCGGTAACCAATCTCGGCCGCAGCGGCCTGTACGACTGGCTGATTCAGCGCGTGAGCGCTGTGATCATGGCCGTCTACACCGTCTTTATTGTGGCTTATATCGTAATAACCCCCGAACTGAGTTTTGAGCAGTGGCAGGGCCTGTTTGGTCAGCTGTGGATGCGGGTGTTCACCCTCATGACCCTGCTGTCCGTGGTGGCCCACGCCTGGATCGGCCTGTGGGCGGTCCTGACGGACTACATCACCGAGCGGATGATGGGCGGCAAAGCCCTGGTGTTGCGTCTGCTGGCTCAAGTACTGCTGGCGGTAGTCGCCGTGACTTACACCCTCTGGGGTGTTGAAATTATCTGGGGGTTTTAAACTATGCGCACGATTTCCTTTGACGGCATCGTCGTCGGTGGTGGCGGCGCGGGTATGCGCGCGGCCCTTCAGTTGGCCAGCTCCGGTTACAAAACCGCGGTTATCACCAAAGTATTCCCGACCCGGTCGCACACCGTATCCGCCCAGGGCGGCATCACCTGTGCCATTGCCAGTTCTGACCCCAATGACGATTGGCGTTGGCACATGTATGACACGGTGAAGGGCTCCGATTATATCGGTGATCAGGACGCCATCGAGTACATGTGCTCTGTGGGCCCGGAGGCCGTGTTCGAGCTGGAGCACATGGGGCTGCCATTCTCCCGTACCGAAGAGGGGCGCATTTATCAGC
>NZ_NZQP01000029.1:0-62817 GCF_002695945.1 Marinimicrobium sp.
CTCCCGGCGCTTCGGGACACTTCCCACATCCATGTG
This sequence comes from Marinimicrobium sp., assembly GCF_002695945.1. Lineage (NCBI taxonomy): Bacteria > Pseudomonadati > Pseudomonadota > Gammaproteobacteria > Cellvibrionales > Cellvibrionaceae > Marinimicrobium > Marinimicrobium sp. The sequence goes on from NZ_NZQP01000029.1 coordinate 37, forward strand.
GGTCGTCCACGGGGGCTCGACGCGCGGAGTCCCTCCGCTTACGGTCTTGAAAGGGCTTCCCCTCCCCGTCCCTCAGTGCCATGTTTAACTCACGGCGGTATGGTTCCGGCGGATGCACTTTGCTCCGAATCGTCGGACCGATGCGCCTTACGGATAGCACGGTAGGTTCCGTAGGGCGGATAAGCAAAGCGCATCCGCCGTTACCCAAGGTGCAAATTAAAAGGTGCTAGTTCCCGAAACGTGACGCCGGCACCGCGGAGGCTGGATATACCCTTGTGAGACCGTCACCTGCCTTTGGACGCCCCACATGGATGTGGGAAGTGTCCCGAAGCGCCGGGAGCGCGAAGGGGGCCGGCAGGTGTCGAGCCTACACGGATGTATTCACGGCGTGTCTCACAAGGGGTTACCCAGGCGGAGCAGCCTGTACGAAGCGCCCACGTTTGGAACTTGTCCTCTGTATAATGCCCCCAACCAATAAACCTCAGGAGCCCCGCATGTTCGAATCCCTACCCAAGCTACCCAACGACCCAATCCTGGGACTGAGCATCGCCTTTCGTGACGACCCCAACCCGGAGAAAGTGGATCTCGGCGTTGGGGTATATCGCGATGCGTCCGGCAACACCCCGGTGATGGCCGCGGTGCATGAAGCGGAAGCGCAACTGCTCAAAGCGGAAATCTCCAAAGCCTATACCGCTCCGGCCGGTTATCCGGGGGCGAATGACGCGGTGCGGGAGCTGGCGTTTGGTCCGGAGCATCCCGCACTGGCGGCGGGCCGGGTCGCGACCGTGCAGACCCCGGGTGGCTGCGGTGCGCTTCGGCTGGCGGCGGAACTCATTCAGCGGGCCAGAAAGGGCGCCCGGGTCTGGGTCAGTACTCCCACCTGGGCCAATCACGTGCCGCTGCTGGGCAGCGCCGGGCTGGAGCTTAAAGAGTACCCCTATTATGACTTCGAGCGGCACGCGCTCGATTTCGACGGCATGATGGCGGCGTTGGCCGAAGTGCCCGCCGGGGATCTGGTGCTGTTGCACGCGGCCTGCCACAACCCCTGTGGGGCGGATCTGACCGAAGCGCAGTGGCGTCAGGTGACCGAGCTGGCCCGTGAACGCGGTTTTGTGCCCTTTATCGATATGGCCTATCAGGGCTTTGGTGAAGGCCTGGACGCCGACGCCTTCGGGCCCCGCTGGATGGCGGAGCAACTGCCCGAGGTGTTGGTGGCGGTGTCCTTCTCCAAGAACTTCGGCCTGTATCGGGAGCGGGCCGGGGCGCTGGCGGTGGTTGGGGCGGATTCTGCCCGGGCCGAAGCGGTGCAGTCGCAGCTGCTCAGCGTCGCCCGGGGGCTTTACTCCATGCCGCCGGCTCACGGCAGCGCTCTGGTGGCGGGTATCTGGGCGTCCGACGAGCTGCGCCAGCGCTGGCAGAGCGAATTGAGCGAGATGCGCGGGCGGATCCAGACGCTGCGCGAAGCGCTGGTGGGCTCGCTGGCCGCGACGGTGCCCGGTCGGGACTTTGGCTTTATCGCCCGGGAGCGGGGCATGTTTTCGTTTCTCGGACTGACCGAGGCCCAGGTGGGCCAATTAAAGGATCGCTACAGCATTTACATGACCGACAACAGCCGCATCAACGTCGCCGGGTTGAATCTGGACAAGGTGGATTATGTCAGTCGGGCCATCGCCGAGGTGCTGCGCGGCTGAGTGTTGCTTAACTTGCCGCGCTGCTTGCTAGCGCGGCGGGTTCAGGCGCACCTCCCGGCCTTCGGCCTGACGGTGCATGAAACCCTGAATGCGACGCACCCAGAAGCTGCGTTCGTCCTCCGGGTCCTGAGCATCGGGGCGTCCGATCACCAGCGTCTGGTAGTGCTCAAGACGGAGCCGGCGCGCGCTGTCCCGGTGGCGACGCTGTTGCTCGCGGGTGCGGGCATCGGGGCCGAGAAACACGTCCAGAAGGGGCAGGGCAGGCACCGCGAACAGGGTTTCCAGTTCGGCTCGGTCCAGCGTTATGGCGCCATGTTGATTGACCAGAATCAACGCCCTTATGGGGCCGGATAGCGGGCTTTCTCCGGTACTGGGCGGCTCGCCCTGTGCCCCTGCTTCCAGTTGGGGGCGCAGTACCGCCATCACCTCTGGGGCGCTGATCGGGTCCACCAGTACCACCAGGTTGCCCTGCCCATTGGCGTCGAGCCAGTTCAGGGCGGCATTGACCCGCTGCGCTATGCGCGTTTCATGGTCGGGCAGTGGTGGCGCCAGGTCCTCCTCCGCTTCATCGTTGGCAGACGGCTCGGCGGCGGGCGCGTTTTCCTCGTCCGGCTCACCGGCCTCTTCACCGGTTGCCTCCTCTTCATCGGGCGTCTCGGTGGCTGGTGCTGGAGTTTTGGGCAAAGTGTCTTCCGGGCGCTCGGGGACGGGTGCTTTGGGCGGCAAAGGTAATGTGACGGCGAAGGTGGCCCAGCCGTGGCGCGGTAAAGCCTGACGAAGATTGGCCAGTGGGGCCGGCCAGTGGGGTGGGTTTTCCGCGCTATAGAACATCAATAGGGCGCCCTTGGGCTCGGCGGCCGCCGGGCGGAAAAGGGCGAGCGTCTCGTTTTCCGGCTCGGGCAGGGACAGCCACTGGGTGTCGTCGGGGAAACGCTCGGCCAGCAGGGTCTGGTCCCGGTCGCGGCGCGATGCGTACTGTGGCGGCTCCGGTTCGGGCGGAGCTGCCTCCGCAGCGGTTTCTGCCGCCTCTCCGTCGCCCTCAGTACCCGGCGCCGGAGCGTTCTCGTCCTGGGCCCAGGCGGGAGCAACCAGCAGGGCCAGAATCAGGCTCCAGCGAAGCCGAAGGAAGAGGGGGAACTCAGTGCGGCGCATGGGCGATTTCCGTTGGCTGCCTATCGGGGTGCATCTTTGGGTACAATGACCGACTGATTCCAACGATCACGAACCTCTATCAACCATCATCGGACAATTTATGCAGAACTTGAAGCGGGATTACAAAATTGCCCCCTCGATCCTCTCCGCCGACTTTGCCCGCCTGGGGGAAGAGGCCGACGCGGTGCTGGCCGCCGGCGGCGACATGATTCATTTTGATGTGATGGATAACCACTATGTGCCCAACCTGACGTTCGGGCCCATGGTGTGCAAGGCATTGCGCCAGTACGGTATTACCGCCCCCATTGATGTGCACTTGATGGTGGAGCCGGTAGACGATCTGATTGAGCAGTTTGCCGAGGCTGGCGCCAGCTATATCACCTTTCACCCGGAAGCCTCCCGCCACGTCGACCGCTCGCTACAGTTGATCGAAAGCGCGGGCTGTAAGGCCGGGCTGGTGCTCAATCCGGCCTCCAGTCTGGATTTGATCAAACACGTGGTGCAGCGTCTGGATATGCTGCTGCTGATGTCGGTGAACCCCGGCTTCGGCGGACAGAAGTTCATTCCCGCGACCCTGGACAAGCTGCGCGAGGCCCGGGCACTGATTGATGCCAGTGGTCGTGACATTCGCCTGGAAGTGGATGGTGGCGTCAACCTGGAAACCCTCAAGTCCGTGGCCGAGGCCGGTGCCGATACCTTCGTGGCCGGCTCCGCCATTTTCAACGCGCCGGACTACGCCGATGTGATCGGACAGATGCGCCAGCAATTGGCCGAAGTGTGAGATTCATCCCCGCCGGGGCTGGCCCCCGGCGCCGGTTTTGAGTAAACTCAGGCTCACGACGTATTGAGGAGAAGCACGTTGATCTCGTCAGGCTTATATTTGCACATCCCCGCTAAACACCCCGCCCGATGGCGTGGCTAGCTTTCTGTTGCCTGGTGTTGGCCCCCAAGGCCTGAGCCGGGCCCTCGCTGTCTCGGCACGTTACTCGACGTTGGCGTGCTGCTGTTTCGAATACAACCGTTCATGATTTGACTGCACCGGCGACACGGCGTGAGCGGTGGTGATGCAAAACTAAAGGTATAAGCATGACTCCAGAACAATTTTCCCGGCTGGCCTCGGAAGGCTATAACCGCATTCCGGTAATGCACGAAGTGCTGGCGGACCTGGACACTCCCCTGTCCTCCTACCTGAAACTGGCCCGTGGCCCCTACTCCTATCTCTTCGAGTCCGTACAGGGCGGCGAAAAGTGGGGCCGTTACTCGATGATCGGCCTGCCTGCCCGCCGGGTGCTGAAAGCGTTTGGCTCCCGGGTGCAGTTGGAGTGCAATGGTCAGATCGAAGAGCAGTTCGAGTGCGCCGATCCCCTGGCGTTTGTGGAAGAGTACAAGCACCGCTACCGGGCGCCGGATTTGCCGGACCTGCCGCGCTTTACTGGCGGGCTGGTCGGCTATTTCGGTTACGATTGCGTGCGCTATGTCGAGCCGCACCTGCAGGAATCCATGCCGGCGGACAAGCTGGGTACGCCGGACATCCTGCTCACGGTCTCCGACGAAGTACTGGTGTTCGATAACCTGTCGGGTAAGCTGATTCTGGTGGTCCACGCCAATCCGGAAATCGATGACGCTTACGCCAAAGCCCAGGCTCGCCTGCGGGAGTTGGAGGCGCAGCTGCGCGCGCCAGTGCCTTCGGTACCGGAAGTTGGTCTGCCTGAAGTGGAAGGCCCGGAGCAGAGCTTCACCTCCCACATGGGCGAGGCGGGCTACAAAGCGGCGGTGGAGAAAATCAAGGAGTACACCCTGGCCGGGGACGTGATGCAGGTGGTGCCTTCCCAGCGGCTGTCCATTGACTATCAGGCCGAGCCGCTCAATCTCTATCGCGCCCTGCGCTGTTTAAACCCGTCCCCCTATATGTACTTCCTGGATCTGGGAGACCATCAGGTGGTGGGCTCCAGCCCGGAAATTCTTGCCCGGCTGGAAGACGGTACCGTCACGGTGCGCCCGATTGCGGGCACCCGCCGACGCGGCCGTACCCCGGAAGAAGATCTGGCCATGGAGCAGGACCTGGTCAACGACCCCAAAGAGATTGCCGAGCATCTGATGCTGATCGATCTCGGCCGCAACGATGTCGGTCGGGTGTCCGAAACCGGCACAGTGAAGCTGACCGACAAGATGGTGGTGGAGCGTTACTCCCACGTTATGCACATCACCTCCAATGTGACCGGTCGCCTCAAGCCGGGTCTGGAGGCCATGGATGTGCTGCGGGCGGCACTGCCGGCGGGGACGCTTTCCGGTGCGCCGAAAATCCGCGCCATGGAAATCATCGACGAACTGGAAAGCGAAAAGCGCGGTATCTACGGCGGCGCTGTGGGTTATATCGCCTGGAACGGCAATATGGATACCGCCATTGCCATCCGTACCGCCGTGATCAAAGACGGCAAGCTGTACGTTCAGGCCGGTGGCGGCATCGTGGCGGACTCGGTACCCGAGCTGGAGTGGAAAGAAACCATGAACAAGGCGCGCGCCATTTTCCGCGCCGTCGATATGGTCAATCGCGGCGCCGAAACGGACGCACAAGGTGGCGCGAATGCCAAAGGTGGAGAGCAGCCATGATTCTGATGATTGATAACTACGACTCCTTCACCTACAACGTGGTGCAGTACCTGGCGGAACTCGGTGCCGATGTGAAGGTGGTGCGCAACGATGAAATCACCGTGGAAGAGGTTGAGGCGTTGGCGCCGGAGAAGATCGTGATCTCTCCGGGGCCCTGTACTCCCAACGAGGCGGGGGTATCCCTGGCGGTAATCAAGGCGTTTGCCGGCAAAGTACCGCTGCTCGGCATCTGCCTGGGCCATCAGGCCATCGGTCAGGCCTTCGGCGGTGATGTGATCCGGGCACCCCAGGTGATGCACGGCAAAACCTCGCCGGTTTTTCACGCGGATAAAGGGGTGTTTCGCGGACTGAACAACCCCTTACAGGCCACCCGCTATCACTCGCTGGTGATCGACCGGAACACTCTGCCAGAGTGTCTGGAAGTCACCGCCTGGACCCAGAATGACCAGGGTCAGCCGGCCGAAATCATGGGGGTGCGCCACAAGACTCTGGCGGTGGAGGGCGTACAGTTCCACCCCGAGTCGATCCTGACCGAGCAGGGACACGAATTGTTGAATAATTTTTTGCGCGACTGAATGACTCGTGTCAGAATCAGGTCGCGTAAATCGTTCGCGAGGGATCGCCAGACCCAACTTACAACAAGAATTGCGCCCGGCTGACCGAGTGTTCGCCCCTGGGGAGTGAGTGAGAGAGTGCGACAAAAACGACTCACGATAATAAACGGGAGAAACACATGGACATCAAACAAGCCTTGACCCGAGTGGTCGAGAAGATTGATTTGAGTACCGAAGAAATGACCTCGGTCATGAAAGAGATTATGACCGGTGCTGCCACGGAGGCGCAGATCGGAGGGTTTCTGATCGGCCTGCGTATGAAAGGTGAGACGCTGGACGAGATCACCGGCGCCGCCATGGCTATGCGCGAGCTGGCACAGAGCGTCGATATTGAAGCCGACTTCCTGGTGGATACCTGCGGCACTGGCGGCGACGGGGCCAACCTGTTCAATGTGTCCACCGCCAGTGCCTTTGTGGTGGCCGCGGCCGGCGGCCGGGTGGCCAAGCACGGCAACCGCTCGGTATCGAGCTCCACCGGCAGCGCGGATGTGCTGGAAGAAGCCGGTATCAATCTGAATATTTCCCCGGAGGAAGTGGCCCGCTGCGTCCGTGAGATCGGCGTGGGCTTCATGTTTGCTCCGGTGCATCACGGCGCCATGAAGTTTGCCGTTGGCCCGCGCAAAGAGCTGGGCCTGCGCACCATCTTCAACATGCTCGGCCCCATGACCAACCCTGCCAATGTGCGCCGCCAGGTGATTGGTGTGTTCAATGGCGAACTGTGTCGCCCCATGGCCGAGGTGCTGCATCGCCTGGGCAGCGAGCATGTGATGGTGGTTCACGCCAAAGATGGTCTCGATGAGATCAGCCTGGCCTCTGAAACCCACGTGGCCGAACTGAAAGACGGAAAGGTCACCGAATACGAGATCAAGCCGGAAGACTTTGGCATTCAGAGTAAAAGTCTGATTGGCCTGGGCGTGACCAACGCCGAGGAGTCTCTGGCGCTGATCAAAGACGCGCTGGGCAACCGGCGCGGGCAGTACGCCGAGAAAGCGGCGGATATTATCACCCTGAACGCCGGTGCCGCGATTTACGTCAGCGGCGTGGCGGAAAGCCTGGAAGAAGGGGTGGAATTGGCGCGGGATGCCATTGGCAGCAGCCTGGCCGGCGAAAAGATTCGCGAACTGGCGGCCTTTACCCAGTGCTTCAAAAGCGACAACTGAACACCGAATTAAATATGAACCAAGAGGATTGACCCGTGAGTGACACCCCGACGGTGCTGCGCAAAATTATTGCCCGCAAGCACGAGGAAGTGGCCGAGCGCAAACAGCAACGCTCTCTCGATGAGTTGCGTCAGAGCCTGGTGCAGGCGCCGGAAACTCGCGGATTTGTTCAGGCCATTGCCAACCGGATTGCCGATGGGCAGGCGGCGGTGATCGCCGAAATCAAGAAGGCGTCGCCGAGTAAGGGGGTTATCAGGGAGCACTTTGAACCGGCCGAGTTGGCTCGCAGCTACGAGCGGGGCGGTGCCACCTGCCTGTCGGTATTGACCGATGTGGATTTTTTCCAGGGCGCCGATGCCTACCTGCAACAGGCCCGTGAGGCGGTGAGCCTGCCGGTGATCCGGAAGGACTTCATCGTCGATGAGTATCAGGTCTATGAGGCGCGAGCGCTGGGGGCGGACTGCATATTGCTGATTGCCGCAGCACTGGAACCCAGCCAGATGCGCGCGCTGAACACCTTGGCTCTGGAGCTTGGGCTGGATGTTCTGGTGGAGGTGCACAATCTGGCCGAGCTGGAGTTGGCGCTGGAGCTCCCCAACAAACTGATTGGTATCAACAACCGTAACCTGCACACCTTTGAGGTGGACCTGAAGACCACCTACGATCTGCTGCCCGCCATCGATAGCGAACGCATAGTAGTCACAGAGAGTGGGATTCTGTCGCCGGACGACGTATGGGAAATGCGCCGCCGCCACGTGCACAGCTTTCTGGTGGGCGAAGCGTTCATGCGCGCCGATGATCCAGGTGAGGCCCTGGCGCGGTTTTTCAATTGAGTGATGCGTCGGGTTACGCGCTGCGCGCTAACCCGACCTACGGATACTGTGGGATTTGATCGAGCTTCCTGGTAGGTCGGATTAGCGAAAGCGTAATCCGACATCCCCACACAGTCTGCCCAGGCCGCTACCGCGTTCCGTAAACCACCATGGTTTTGCCGCGCACTTCCACCAATCCCTGATCTTCCAGAGTCTTCAGTACCCGACCGACCATCTCCCGGGAGCAGCCCACAATCCGGCCAATCTCCTGGCGGGTGATCTTGATCTGCATGCCATCCGGGTGGGTGATGGCGTCCGGCTCCTTACACAGGTCCAGTAGCGTCCGGGCCACCCGGCCGGTAACGTCCAGAAACGCGAGGTCCCCCACCTTGCGGGTGGTGGCGCGCAGACGGCGGGCCATCTGGCTGCTCAGAGCGAAAACGAACTCCGGGTTCTCACCGGCGATCTCCTGGAATTTGCTGTAGCTGATTTCAGCCACTTCGCATTCCGTTTTCGCTCGTACCCAGGCGCTGCGCGAGTCTTCCTGATCAAACAGGCCCATTTCGCCGAAGAAATCTCCGTCGTTGAGATAAGCGACAATCATTTCCCGGCCTTCATCGTCCTCAATCAGAACCGTGACCGAACCGCGCACAATATAGTAGAGAGAATCGCTCTTGTCCCCAGCGTAAATAATGGTGCTTTTGGCCGGGTAACGGCGGCGATGGCAATGGCTGAGAAACTCGTCCACATGGGTAATGTGGGGTGTCAAGGATACGGCGACCAAGGTGCAGCTCCTGCTTTTTTCTGAGTTATCAATGGGTTAACGGCGGGCATTATGAACCTAAACGCGAGCCCTTGCCAGTTGGCACCGATTACATGCTAGCAAGTTTGTGAACCAGTTATAAGCCCAAGGCGCCTTCATGTCCAGTAGAACCTCGCAGAAGGCTGGTGAAGGATGAAAGGGGCGACAGGTAGACGTCGGTGATGGGTTTTTGGAGTGGTTATGGTAACCTTCTGCGCCATTGATATCAGGCCCACAGGTTACGGCGAGGTAGGTTGCATGAAAGGTAAGGTAAAGTGGATAGATGGCGCCCAGTTTCTGGGTGAATCCGGTAGTGGTCATACCGTACTGATGGACGGCCCGCCGGATCATGGCGGCCGCAACACCGGTGTGCGCCCGATGGAGATGTTGCTACTCGGGCTCGGCGGCTGCTCTTCTTTTGATGTGATGAGCATCCTGGGCAAGTCCCGCCAGAAGGTCACGGACTGCTATGTGGATATGGACGCTGAGCGGGCCGATGGCGTGCCGTCACCCTTCACCAAAATCCACCTGCACTTTGTGGTGACCGGTAAGGATCTCAAGGAAGCGCACGTCAAGCGCGCGGTGGAACTGTCGGCCACCAAGTACTGTTCCGCGTCGATCATGCTGGAAGCGGCGGGCGTGGAAATCACCCATGATTACGAAATCCGCGACGCGGAGTAAATACTTTCACATACTGTGGTGGATGACGCCGCGGTACGGCTTATCCACCCTGGGAGGTTGTTGTCTCGTCCGGGCCGGGAAGGGGAAGCCCTTTCAAGACACGCCGTAAACCCGTCCCTGGGGGCTCGGATCGCGGGTCCCCCGCTCTACGGTCTTGAAAGGGCTTCCCCTTCCCGTCCCTCAGTGCCAATCGTCGCGTAGGGTGGATAAGCCGCACTGCGGCGTCATCCACCGATTAAGGTTTGTCTCAAAGCCTATAGCTGGAAGCGGTCATCGCCCTGGCTACGAGACTCATCGCCGTTTTTACCGGTGCCGGGAAATCCAGGCCGCCGGCGGCGAGGGCGGTCTGGGCGTGTTTGGCTTCGTCGGTCAGCATCTGTTGCACCACCGCCCGGCTCTGCCGGTCGGTTTCGGGTAACTGCTCCAGGTGTGTTTGCAGGTGCTGACACACGCGCTCCTCGGTCGCTGCCACAAACCCCAGGCTGACCCGGTCACTGACCAGACCAGCCCCCGACCCCAATGCGAAGGACAGGCCGTACCACAGCGGGTTCAGGTAGCTGGTATGGCTGTTCAGGTCGTCCAACCGTTGTCGGCACCAGACCAGGTGATCAATTTCCTCCTCGGCGGCATGTTCCATTTCCGCGCGTACCTGGGGCAGCTTGGCGGTCAGGGCTTGGCCCTGGTAAAGCGCCTGGGCGCAGACTTCGCCGGAGTGGTTTACCCGCATCAGGCCTGCGGCGTGGCGGCGCTCGGCGTCATCCAGCTCGGATTTTGGCAGGTCCCGAGCGGGGGAGGGGCGACGCTCTTCTCCCGGCGTGTCCGCCAGGGTGCGTACCACCCGGTCGATGCCGATAATCAGTTGGTCCAGTCGGGACAGGGCTCGCTGTGTCATGGTGATTGCCTTGTTCGGGTCTGATTCAGAGGGGTATACGCGGCTATTGTACTCGCGGATGAAATGGCCTGCCCAGCGTTGATCGGGTCACTCGAACTGCCAGCCATCGGTGGGCAGTCGCTCGCGCAGTTCCCGCTCCAGTGACGGCAGCAGTGCGCGGTGTGCCTCGTTCAGGTAAGCATATCCCTCAATCTCCAGAACATGGCCGGCCGAGTAGATGGGCTGGGTCAGCTCGATCTGCTGCATTTCCTGCCGCGTTGATACGGAGGTGCCGATAAACAGGTCCAGCCGTCCGGCACTGACCATCTTCAACCCATGTTCGGTGCTGGTTACCGAGATCACGTTTGGCAGCTCGTGGCGCTGCATCAACTCCTTGATCACGACATGACCCCGCACATAGCCGATGCGCAGGGATTCACGGGTCAGGTCCTGTTCGGTGTTCAGGGTGAGTTCCGGATTGCGGCTCCAGGCCTCCATGGAGGTTCGCGCCAGCAGCACGTCAATGCGGATCAGGCTGCTTTCAGGATTATTGTCGCGGTAATCCAGCGTCCGGGCGCAGTCGCCGTCACTGATGCCTGCGTTGGCCTCCATCAAGGAGCGCTGGTTGGGGCGGTAATGCATGCCGAAATCGTAGCCCAGGGCATCGAAGGACTCGGAGAACAGGGTGTTCACCCGCTGATGCAGGGGCACGGTTTCTGGAATCCAGCAGGAAAACACGATCTTGGGGCGGGGCTCTGCGATGACGTGGGAGGAGAGTAGTAGCCAGCCCAGTAGCAACAGGGCGTGATGGCAACGTCGGTGTCGGCTTGTCATGGTCCCTCCAGTGTGGGCGGCTCGGTCCAGGTGTGACCCACCCCAGACGTTTCTGGCCGCCATTTTGGCGGCAAATATCACACAAAAGCAACTTTTCACTTTTTTACTTGCAAATCCTGAGTGATTGCGCAATCATTTTGGCCGTGAGAGTCTTCAAGATAACAATAAAGCGAGAGAACTATGAGCAAATCAACCAGCTTGATTGATCGTCGTGCCTTCCTGCGCGGCAGTGGCCAGATCCTGGCGGGAACAGCGCTCGTGTCGTCCAGTGCTGGCGCCATGGCGGAGAAAGCCAGCCGCAAGATGCGCGTGGCCCTAGTCGGTACCGGCATCCGGGGCATCCGCTTCTGGGGGCGCGATCTCGTGCAGGGCTTTTCCGACGCCGTGGAATTTGTTGGCCTGTGCGATACCAACCCGGGCCGCCTGCAGTTCGCCCAAGACTATATCGGGGTCGATTGCCCTACCTTTACCGACATTGATGCCCTGCTCGACAGCGGCCCCATCGACATGGTGATGGTGACCACCGACGATGCCAGTCACGATGAGATCATCGTCAAGGCGTTGGATCGCAATATCAATGTCATCACCGAAAAGCCCATGACCACGGATGAGCACAAATGTACCGCCATCCAGAAAGCGGTGGAACGTTCCGACGCCGAGCTGATCATGAGCTTCAACTACCGCTATGGCCATATGTTCACCTCGCTCAAGGAGGTGCTTGATCGCAAGGAGATCGGTGATGTGGTGTCGGTGGACTTCAACTGGTATCTGAATACCTACCACGGTGCCTCTTACTTCCGACGCTGGCACGGTCTGCGCGAAAAGGGCGGTACGCTGCTGTTGCACAAGTCGGCCCACCATTTTGACCTGCTGAACTGGTTTATCGAATCCGACCCGGTAGAGGTATCCGCCTACGGTGCGCTGGAGCACTACGGCCACAATAATGACTTCCGGGGTAAAAACTGCCGGGAGTGCCCGCATCAGAAAAAATGCGATTACTACTGGGACATCACCAAAGACGAGCTGGCCACCAAGCTCTACGTTGAAAATGAGCACCACGACGGATACATCCGCGACAATTGCCTGTGGCGCGAAGAAATCGACATTTTCGACAAGATGAGCGTGCAGGTGCGCTACGCGAACAACGTTATCGTCAATTACTCGCTGACCACTTATTCGCCATTTGAAGGCTTTCGTCTGGCGCTGAACGGTAAGCATGGCCGGGTGGAAACCTGGGAAGGCATCCCCTGGTTGGAAGAGCAGGAAACCGATCAATCCAAGGTGTATGAAAAGGAAATGGGGCTGACCAGTCACAGCACCCGCGAAGAGGGTCGACACGAATTGATCATCGCCAAAAACTTTGGTGACTACCAGCGTATTGAGTTGCCCTATATTCGCAAAGCGCACTGGGGCGGTGACCCGATTCTCAATGCCCATGTGTTCAAGGGAATTCCACCCGAGCGTAATTTCGGTCAGAAGGCCAACTTTCGCGATGGTGCCATGTCGGTGCTGATCGGCGTGGCGGCGCGAAAGAGTATTGACGAGGGACGGCCGGTGAAAATCGAAGAGCTGACCGACCTCAAGCCTCAGGTCAAACGCATGAAGGCCTGAGTGAGATAAGTTTTCCTGGTGTACCGTTTGCCTCCAGCTTGGCGCTGTCCGGACCTACGTCGGCAGCGCCTTTTTTTAATCGTTGGATAGCGTTTTGCTCAACCCGCATACATAACCACTTCATATAACGATAGGAGAGAGACATGTTGATCAACCCAATATGCCGTTGGATCAAGCTTGGCATCCGATTCCCGTTGATGGTATTGGCACTGGTCAGTCTGACCATGGGGTGTGCCAGCGCCCAGACCGGCGAGTCGACCGTCACTGTGCCGCAAGACGGCAAGTGGTCGGACCGAATGGCGTTGTCTATCATCAAACGCAGCCCGGAAGCCTGGGCCATGCGTGACTACAAACTGCTGGATTCTCCTCAGTGGGCTTACACCTATGGATTAACCTTGTACTCAATGCAGAAAGCCTATGAGCGCACCGGCGATGACCGCTATCTGCAATACGGGAAAGTGTATGTGGATCAGTTGATTGATGATCAGGGCCAGATCAAGAACTATCACATCTGGGACTTCAATATTGACGATGTCAATGCGGGCAAATTGTTGTTCCTGCTGTATGAAAAATACCAGGACGAACGTTACCTGACGGCCATGCAGACCCTGCGCAAGCAGCTGGACTGGCAGCCGCGCACCCGTTCCGGCGGCCTGTGGCACAAGCGCATCTACCCCTGGCAGATGTGGCTCGATGGTCTGTACATGGGCGCGGCATACTGGGCCCAGTACGCAGCCACCTTTGAAGACTCCGACGAGAGTTTTTCCGATATCGCCCATCAGTTCAAACTGATTGAATCCAAAACCCGCGATCTGGAGAGTGGGCTGCTGTACCACGGTTGGGACGAAAGTACCCTCCAGACCTGGGCCGATGATGAGACGGGCCTTTCCGAGCACTTCTGGTCCCGGGCCATGGGCTGGTACGCCATGGCGCTGGTGGATACCCTGGACTTCTTCCCCGAAGACCACCCCGACCGTCAGGCGCTGATCGATATTCTCAATCGTCTGGTGGTGGCATTGGAGAAGGTGCAACACGAGTCTGGCCTCTGGTATCAGGTGACGGATCAGGGCGATCGCTATGGTAACTATCTGGAAGCCTCCGGTTCCTCCATGTTCGTCTACGCCATGGCCAAGGGCGTGCGCATGGGCTACTTGCCGGAGAAGTTCCAGGCGGTGGCCGAACGGGGTTTCGACGGCCTGATTCAGGAACTGGTGGACGTGGAAGCCAATGGCGAGATCCATCTGACCCAGATCTGTGGCAGCGCCGGCCTGGGTAATGACCCCTATCGGCCGGGAACCTTCGAGTACTATGTGGGTGAGGCGATTCGCGTGAACGACCCTCATGGTACCGGTCCGTTTATTCTCGCCGCACTGGAGCTTGACCGCTGATTGCGTTCGGACGAGACTTGCTTTTCAATAGTCGGGGCGTGTGAGAGCGCCTCTATAAATCATGACAACAACTCAGCAGTAGTGAGGATCCTATGACCATCAACCCATTGTTCCGCTGGGGGCTTGCCGCGGTGCTGGCCACCTCGGCATCCCTGAGCCAGGCGCTGGACAGCCACGATGACACCCAGGCGGACTGGAATAAAGCCTCTGAAATTGTCCAGGCGGTCCAGCCACCGAATATTCCCAATCGCGATTATCTGATCACCGACTTCGATGCCAAACGCAGCGATGCCCGCCCGGCAATCATGGCGGCAATCGAACAGGCCAGTGCGGACGGCGGTGGCCGGGTCATCATTCCCGAGGGCAAATGGGAGAGTCACGGTCCGATTCATCTGAAAAGCCGGATCAATCTGCACATCAGCGAAGGGGCCACGCTGTTGTTCAGTCCCGAGCCGGAAGATTACCTGCCCGCCGTGCTGACCCGTTGGGAAGGGACCGAAATGTATGGCTACTCGCCTCTGATTTACGCCTATCAGGTACAGGATGTGGCCGTGACCGGCAAAGGTACACTGGACGGCAACGAAGACAGCGAGTTTCATCCCTGGTACGACAAGCAGCGCCCGGATATGGACGCGCTTCGAGCCATGGGCGCCGCAGGCAACCCGGTGGAAGAGCGTCAGTTTGCCGAGGGGCACTTCCTGCGCCCGAGCATGCTGCAGATTGTCGACGCCCAGCGAGTGCTGCTGGAAGACTACACCATCAAAAACTCACCCTTCTGGATCAACCACCTGGTCTATACCGATCACGCCATTGTGCGCGGCCTGAAAGTGGACAGCATGTTCCCGAACAACGATGGGATTGATGTGGACTCCAGTCGCTATGTGATTGTGGAGAACAATTTCTTCCGCACCGGGGACGATTCGGTGGTGATCAAATCCGGTCGGGACTACGATGGCCGCCAGGTCGGCCGCCCCAGTGAGTATGTGGTGGTACGTAACAATGACATGGGAGGCGAAGATGGCATAGCCCTGGGCAGCGAAATGTCCGGCGGTATTCGCCACGTCTACTTTACCGATAACATTCTGCGCAGCGGAAAGGCGGCGGTGCGCTTCAAAGCCAACCTGGATCGTGGTGGTGTGGCCGAGCATATCCGGGTGCGCAACATGACCATTGAGTCCTTTGATCAACTGTTCTGGTTTCAGTTGAACTATCCCGGTGAGCTGGGTGGCAACTATCCGACAGTCTATCGCGACCTGGTATTCGAAGACATTACCGTGGAATCCACCGGCAGTGTGCTGGAGGTGTACGCGCCCGAAGGTTATCCGCTGCAGGACGTGACACTGCGCAATATCACCATCAAGAAAGCCGATGACCTCTTTGTTCTCGACAATGTCCAGAACCTGGTGTTCGACAATGTCGAAATCAATGGCAACCGGGTAAACGGTCAGCTCGACTGGAAATGAACATCCGTTGAGCGGAATGAAAAAGGCGGGCCTTGGCCCGCCTTTTTCATTCCGGAAAGCCGTGAGTGCACTCCGCGGTCGACATAGGTCGGATTAGCGAAGCGTAATCCGACAAGAACAGCTGTGTGGTGTCGGATCACGCTTCGCGCCAATGCGTAGGAACGTCCCGACCCATTCGACGTTAAACACCCCGAAGTTCAAGCGGCAACAGAGCCTCCGGAAAATTCTGATAACAAACCGGCCGCAGAAAACGGTTAATCGCCCGGGTGCCCACTGAAGTGGTGCGCCCGTCCGAGGTGGCGGGATAGGGACCGCCGTGCACCATGGCGCTGCACACCTCGACTCCGGTAGGAAAACCATTGATCAGCAATCGACCGGCCTTGGTTTCCAGCCGGTCGATCAGCTCGGCCGCCAATGCACTATCGGTTTGATCGGTCAAGTGCAGTCCCGCCGTCAGTTGTCCTTCCAATCCTTCGGCGATGGCCAGCATCTGTGCATCGCTGTCACATTGCACCAACAAGGCCGCTGAACCAAACACTTCTGATTGAAGTTCCGGCTGTGTCAGAAACTGCTCTGCCCGCGTACCGAGCAGGGCGCTCTGACATTGGTTGGGGTTCTGAACGTCGGGCGCGCGGGCAATCAGCTCCACCCCCGGCTGCTCAGCCAGAGACGTAAGACCGGAGTTGTACGCCTGGGCGATGCCCGGGGTCAGCATGGTCTGCCCCTGGGAGCCCTGCAGCTTTTCAGTGGCCCGGACAATAAAGCGATCCAGTGCCGGGCCAGTGCGGGCAATCAGCAGGCCCGGGTTGGTGCAGAACTGCCCCGCGCCCATCTGCAGGGAATCCACATACTGTTCGGCCAGAGCCTCGGGGTCGGCTTCCAGCGCATCCGTGAGCAGAAACAGCGGGTTGATACTGCTCATTTCCGCATACACCGGGATGGGCTCCGGACGCGCGGCGGCAATGGCCATTAGGGCCGTTCCGCCCTTGCGCGATCCGGTGAACCCGACCGCTTTGATGGCCGGATGGCTTACCAGCGCGGCGCCGACGTTGTGACCGGCATCGAACAGCATGGAGAACACGCCTTCGTCCAGACCGCATTGTTGAACGGCCCGCTGAAGGGCCTGTCCGACCAGCTCCGAGGTGCCGGGGTGAGCCGGGTGGGCCTTGACGATCACCGGGCAACCGGCGGCCAGTGCCGAGGCGGTGTCACCGCCGGCGACCGAAAACGCCAGCGGGAAATTGCTCGCACCGAATACGACCACCGGGCCCACGGGAATATTGCGCGAGCGCAGGTCCGGGCGCGGCGGGGTGCGTTCCCCAAGTGCCGGATCATGCTCAATGCCGAGCCAAAGGCCTTTGCGCAGCACCTCGGCAAACAGTTTCAACTGGTTGACGGCGCGACCCCGCTCGCCTTCCAGTCTCGGCCGGGGTAAGCCGGTTTCGGCCATCGCCCGCTCGATCAGGGCGTCACCGAGTTCGAGAATGTTCTCTGCGATGGTCTCCAGAAAACGGGCGCGTGTCTCTGAGTCGGTTTTACGGTAAGGTCTGAACGCTTGCTGCGCGAGCTCGCAGGCGCGGTCGACGTCCCGCGTTTGGTTGCTGGCGTACACCGGGTCGAGGGGTGTGTTGTTGGCCGGGTCGATGGCCTGCAGAGCATCGCCCTGTCCCGCGACCCGGGTGGCACCGATAAAAGCCTGTCCGGTCAGTTTCATGTTGACACCTGTTTGCGACGAATGTGTGGGATAAGTGAAATAATCAGAATGGCCAGAGCAACCACCAGAAAGCCGGCGGCCACCGGTTGGGTCACCATGGGTAATACCTGGCCGTCGGTGAGCATCAGGGCCCGGCGCAGGTTGGTTTCCAGAATGGGTCCGAGGATAAAGCCGAGCACCATGGGGCTGAGCGGGTAGCGGTATTTTTCCAGAACAAAACCCAGCACCCCGAAAGCGAGCATTACGCCAATATCAAACGGGTTATTGTCCGCCGCGTAGGCGCCCACCACCGCCAGGACGGTAATGGCGGGCAGTAAATAGCGGCGCGGCATCAACAGCACCCGAGGGAAAATTCTCAGGGTCGCCAACTGGAACAGCAATGTCAGGGTGCAGGCAATAAAGAAAGCGGCGTAGATGATACCGACGATGTCGGGATTGTCGGTAAACAGCAGGGGGCCCGGCTGCAATCCGTGAATCATGAAGCCGCCGATGATGATGGCGGTGACTCCATCGCCGGGAATCCCCAGGGTGATCAGTGGCAGCAGCGCGCCGCCGATACTGGCATTGCCCGCCGACTCGGACGCCCAGACGCCGTCGACATTGCCTTTGCCAAAACTGTCCGGGTTTTTCGAGCTCTGGCGGGCGGTGGCGTAGGCGATCATGTTCGAGGCCGCGCCGCCGATCCCCGGCAGCACGCCAATGCCCACACCGATGCCGGATGAGCGGAACACATTGACCAGGTTGCGCCTGATTTCTTTGAGGGTGACGCCCACGCCTTTGATGGTCATATCCACCTTGGGCCGGGGTGTTTCCCGAAACAGTTCACGCAGTACCTGGGAGATCGCAAACAGGCCGATCATGAATGGTACCAGCCCGATCCCGGCCCAGAGGTTGATTTCCCCAAAAGTAAAACGCGGGGTGCCATCAATGGGCGCCATGCCCACCATGCTGAACGCCATACCCAACAGCGCGGTGATCGCGCCCTTGACCAGACTCTTGCCGGCCAGCGCGGCTACCATGGTCAGCGCCATGACCGATAGGGCAAAGTACTCGGCGGGGCCGAAATTGATCGCCAGGCGCGCCACCATCGGGGCAAACATGACCAGCACCAGCAGGCTGAACATGCCCCCGGCGTAGGAGGCGAGCATGGCGGTGCCCAAGGCTTTGACCGCCTGCCCCTGTTGGGCGAGCGGGTAGCCGTCAAAGGTGGTGGCCACCGATGAAGGGGTGCCCGGAATCCGCAGCAGAATGGCCGATACCAGTCCGCCACAGATACCACCGATATACACGGCCACCAGAGTCGCCATTCCCAGGTGAGCGTTGAAGCTGAAGGTCAGGGGCAAAATGATCGCCACCGCCATGGTGGCGTTAAGCCCGGGCAGAGCCCCAATCACCAGGCCGACGATACAGGCCAGAAACAGCACGATCAGTACCTGGGGCTGCAACAGTTCCCAGACACCGGCAGCGAACAGCTCAATCATAAAGCACTCCTTTCAATGCGTAGAGCCATTCCCCCTCGGGTAAGCTGACGTTCAGTACCGAGGCGAGCAGATAGTGAGTGGCAACGGCGACCAGAATCGCAATGAGGCAACACTGCACGCCGGCCTTCAATGACAGTCGACCGAGCAGCCAGGTACTCAGGGCAAAGAAGACCGCGGTGCTGACCGCGTAGCCTAGATTGGGCAGTACCCACGCGTAGGCGAGGACCGCGACAATGGAAAAAGCGCCGCGCCAGGGCCGAAAGGTCCCAGCGGTATCCGTTTCCTCTGCTGGTTCGCGGTCCGTCGGAGGTCTGATGAGTAGAATCAACCCCATCAGGGTCAGCAGTACGGCGATCAATCCGGGCAGCAAGGTCGGTCCCGGATCGCCCAGGGTGGGCTTCAAAGTGTCCTGCCAGAAAATGCTATACAGCAGACCGGAGCAGCCGATGGTGGCGAGGCCAAACCAGCGGTCGGTGTGCACCGCATTCAGACGCTCAGTGAAGGACCGGCTCATGGGTTCACCACTTTTTCAATAAACCGGTACTCGTCGGCCAGAAAAATGGCCGCGTCTTTGTGGTTCCGGTATTCGGGACTCTGGCGCACCTTCCTGATTGCCTCTTGATAGGCGAGGTCCTGCTGAATCCCGGCCATGATTCTGTCGAACTGATCGATGATCGGTTGCGGTAGTTCGGCCGGACCGTAAACGGCAAACACTTGTGGCAGATGCGCGGGCACTCCCTGGCTGGGGGCGGTGGGCCAATCTGGCGCGAAGGCGTCCGGGGTGTTGTTCATGACCCCGAGAATGCGCACATCGCCATTGCGCTCGAACTGTAGTGCGCTCGCAACGCTCATACTGATCAGGTCCACTTTCTCACCCAGCAGGGCGGTAATCCGTTTGGATTCGCTGCCCGAGTCCACCACCCGGAAGCCTTCGGGATACAACTGGGTCAGCGCCTGGCCCTTGATCTGGGTGGTGGCACCGAACTGTGAGCCCACGGTGATTTTGCCTTCGTGCGTGCGGGTGTAGTCGAGCAGTTCTTGCAGGGTTTTATAGGGCGCATCGGCGCGCACGGCATAGACGTCGTTGACCATGCTGAGGGTGGCCAGTGGGGTAAAGTCTTTGTATTGATAAGGTGAACGCCCAAGGGCGTGGGAGACGTGCAGGGCGGTGTGGTAGAGCAGCAGGGTGCCGCCGTTGGGTTTGGAGCGCGCGACGGAGTGCGCGGCGATGACGCCGCCACCGCCGGTCTGGTTGACGATGGCCACGGCGCTGCCGGTCACCTGCTCAAAGTGTTTGGCAAACACCCGGGCAATGGCATCGCTGGATCCACCGGGTGAAGACGGAACATAAATTTTCACCAGCTCCGCCGGGTAGTGGTCGTCTGCCTGCAGTGGCCCAGCTATCACCAGTATGGCCACCATCATCACGCAGCGGTTAATCAACCGTCGCATAGTCTCTCACCTGTTTTCCGTTGCTTGTTATTGGTTGTATGTGGTTTTAGTTTGTGAAATTTCGGTGGAATCGTAACGTCCGGGCCGGGAAGGGGGAACACCGTTTCAGGACACGCCGTAAACCCATCCCTGGGGGCTCGACGCGCGGAGTCCCTCCGCTTACGGTCCTGAAACGGTGTTCCCCCTTCCCGGACCTCAGTGCCAAAGGTCGCGTAGGGCGGATAAGCGAAGCGCATCCGCCGTTACCAAACTTGATGCGCGGAATAACGTTTTTTGTACAATAACTTGGGTAACGGCGGATGCGCAGTTTGTTCGCTGCGCTCTGCCCCTACGCAACCTGCCGTGCAACACCAAACCCCACATCCGAAAGGTGCTATTTCCCGAAACGTTAATTTGGCAGCGCGGAGGCAGGGTAACCCTTTGTGAGACCGTAAGCGGAGGGACTCCGCGCGTCGAGCCCGTGGACGCCCCACATGGATGTGGGAAGTGTCCCGAAGCGCCGGGAGCGCGAAGGGGACCGGGTTCACGGCGTGTCTCACAAAGGTATACCCAGGCGGAGCATTCCGATACGAAGCGCTGTAACTAAGCTCCTCCGAGGTATTACCAACCTTTCAAAATCTCCTTCAACGCCTCACGCTGTGCCTCACTCAACTCAACCACCCCGGGTGCGCGCGTCGGCCCCACGGGCCATCCCTGAATCTGCATCGCCTCTTTCACCACCGTCACGTTCGCCCCATTGGCCTCAAAGGTGCGCATTTTTTCAAACTCGGCAATCCGGTCCACCAAAGCCCGGGCCTCACTCATCGCCTCGCGCTCCAGCGCCGCGTGAATCGTCAGAGACAACTCCGGGGCCACATTCACCAGTCCCGAAGTAAAACCCCGGGCGCCGCAAGCGTAGAAGGGTAGGGCCCAGCTTTCCGCCAGACCGCACAACCACTGCAGGGGGCTGCCCTGAGTGGCGCGGATACATTCACCCAGCCGGATCGGGTCGGGTACAGCATACTTGACCGCTACCACATTCTCTATTTCCGCCAGGCGAACGAAGTGCCCCGGCTCCAGGCCCGGGCTGCGGGCGTAGGCGATGATGGGCAGGTCGGTGCTGTCGGCGATCTGTTGAATATAGTCGATGACCAACCGGGGCGAGCAGAAGGGGTCCGGTGGCTGGTGGATCATCAGGGCGTCGGCACCGGCCTCTTGGGCGGCTTTTGCCAGGCGGATGGCTTCCCGGCCGCTGCGCCCGACACCGGCAGTGACTTTGGCGCGACCGGCGTTGGCCTCTACTGCAACCTGATAGCCGAGCACGGCTTCGTCCAGGTCCTGGGCGTAAAACTCGCCGGTATTGCCGCCGGTGACGATGTTGTGAATCCCGGCGCTGGCGATGCGATCGACCACCTTGTGCAGCAGGGGTTGATCGACTTCGCCCATGTTGTCATAGGGGGTGATGTGTACTCCGGAGATGCCGTTCAGGGCGTTGCGCATGGCTTCGTACATAACAGTTCTCTCGTGTTTTTTGGTGCTCGCGAGTGTTTTTTTAGCGCGTGGCGGCGTCAGTGAATATCGGGTTCCTGATCGGTGATGTCGGTCACCGGAATGGTTTCCAGGAAATCGAAATCACAGCCTTCGTTGGCCTGGCTCACATGGGATTGATAGAGCGCGCCCCAGCCGCGGCTGAACTTGGGCTCCTGCGCCTTCCAGTTGGCGCGTCGACGGGCCATTTCCTCCTCGTCGATCAGCAGATTGAGTTTGCGCTCGGGTACGTTCAATTCAATCAGATCACCGGTCTGCACTAAGGCCAGGGGCCCCCCGACGTGCGATTCCGGGGCAACGTGCAGGACGCAGGCGCCGTAGCTGGTGCCGCTCATGCGCGCGTCTGAAATGCGCAGCATGTCGCGCACGCCTTTNTCCANCAGTTTTTTCGGGATGGGCANNTGGCCCCACTCGGGCATGCCNGGNGCGCCCTGGGGGCCGGCGCTTTTGAGTACGATGATGGAGNTTTCNNTGATCTCCAGGGCCGGGTCATCGATGCGCTCGCTCATTTCCTGNTGGTTTTCAAACACCACCGCCGGGCCGGTATGCACCAGCAGGTGCGGTTCNGCGGCGGGGGGTTTGATCACCGCGCCATCGGGGGCCAGATTGCCACGCAGCACGGCAATGCCGTCCCGCTCGGACAGCGCGTTGTCGAGGGAGCGAATGACATCGTCGTTGAAGACCCGTGCGCCGGCGATGTTTTCGCCNAGGGTTTTNCCGGTGACGGTGNGNTGGTTCAGATCCAGCAGGGACTTCATCACTTCCTGCAGGGCGGGCAGGCCNCCGGCGTAGTAGAAGTCTTCCATCAGGTAAGCGCCGGCGGGGCGCAGGTTGGCGATCACCGGGGTGTGTCGNGCNAGGGCGTCAAANCGGTCGAGGGTCAGNGGGAAACCGGCGCGNCGGGCCATGGCGATGATGTGCACGATCGAGTTGGTGGAGCCGGACAGAGCCAGCGCGACTTTGATGGCGTTGTCGAATGACGTCTCNGTGAGAATGTCTTTCGGGGTCAGATCCTCCCAGACCATTTCNACGATGCGCTTGCCGGTGCTNCAGGCCATCTGGGCGTGGCGCGAATCCGGNGCGGGAATGGAGGCGGCGCCGGTCAGGCACAGGCCCAGNGTCTCGGCCACGCTGGTCATGGTGGAGGCGGTGCCCATGGTCATGCAGTGNCCCGGGGAGCGGGCAATGCCGCTTTCCACGCCCTGCCAGTCTTCCTCGGTGATGTTGCCGGCGCGCAGTTCGGCCCAGTATTTCCAGGTGTCGGAACCACTGCCCAGGGTCTTGCCCTGCCAGTTTCCGCGNAGCATGGGCCCGGCGGGTACAAAAATCGCGGGCAGGTTGGCGGAAATGGCCCCCATGATCAGGGCGGGGGTGGTTTTATCGCAGCCGCCCATCAGCACTACACCGTCGGCCGGATAGGCGCGCANCAGCTCTTCGGTTTCCATGGCCAGCATATTGCGATAGAGCATGGCNGTGGGNTTNTGGAAGGGCTCGGACAGGGTGGANGCNGGNAGCTCCACCGGGAAGCCNCCCGCTTGCCAGACGCCGCGNTTGACCTCNTCCACNCGCTGNTTGAAGTGGGTNTGGCAGGGGTTGATGTCGCTCCAGGTNTTGACGATGGCNATCACCGGCTTGCCGGCGTAGTCGTCNCGGGTGTAGCCCATCTGGGCGGTCCGGGANCGGTGGCCGAAGGAGCGCAGGTCTTTNACGCCGTACCAGCGGTGACTGCGCAGCTCTTCGGGAGAGCGTTTGGGCTGGCTCATAGGGNTCTCTCTGTCGTGTTTTTATAGCTGTTTTAAGGCCGTNTGGGCCNGGTTGATGGCTGCTATGATTGCGCAATCATTTTTGGATTGCAAGACCCGATGGCAAAAAGACGGAAAATCAGGCGCTGTCGCGTTTGACGATCTGGAAGCCCACGTCGATGGTCACGGGCTCGGTCGGAGGGTGTTCGCCGGTCATGGCGCTGAGCAGGTGNTGNGCNGCNCGNTANCCGATTTCGGCGCCGTTGATCTGCACCGAGGTGAGCGAGGGCAGGGTNTGGGCGGCGAAATCCAGGTCGCCGAACCNGATNAACGCCATGTCACCGGGGATGTCGATGTTCNGGGCNCNGGCTTCGGTCANTACCCCNTGGGCGAGGGTGTCGGANCTGCAGTAAACCGCCTCGGCCCGGANNCCCTGCTCCAGCAGGCGGGCAAAGGCCTNNCGGCCCTGGCTGAAGCGNGCGGGGGTTTCCAGTCGCTCCACGGCGTCGGGGCTGATACCGGCCTCGTCCAGNNCCTGNATGAAGCCCGCCAGGCGNTCTTCNGCGCGCTGGTCGTCGGCNCTGATGGCCNCGAANCGNCGGNGTCCCTGGTTCAGCAGGTACTNCCCGACANTGCGGCCCACGTCCAGGTGCGAGAAGCCGACCAGGGCATCGAGGGGCTGATCCCCCAGATCCCAGGTTTCGACAATGGGAATCGCGGCGGCNTTGAGGCGGGTTCGGCTGATGTCGGTNTGGTTCAGGCCGGTGAGGATGATGCCATCCGGACGGCGACAGAGAATGGCCTCCAGCAGNTCNTGCTCCTGNGCCTCGGAGTACCCGGANAACCCGAGCAAGGTCTGGTAACCGGCCTGTTCCAGGGTTTCGGTGATGGCCCGGACGGTTTCGGCGAAAATCGGATTGGCGATCGTCGGTACGATCAGCGCTACCAGGCGGCTGCTCTGGGTGGCCAGGCTGCCGGCGAGCATGTTGGGCAGGTAGCCGGTTTTNTCGACCGCGGCGGTGACTTTGGCTCGCGCCTTTTCCGACACCCGTTCGGGCTGATTNAGTGCCCGGGAAACGGTAATGGGCGAGACGCCCGCCACTTTGGCCACGTCGATCAGAGTGGGCGCCCGGCCGCGTTGTGGGTGCTGGGTCTGTCGCTCAGTCATGGTCGTGTCGATTCTCGTGGTTGGTCGGAGTCGACCGCCTCNGNAGCGGTCGGTCTTCTTATAAAAATACTGACGCGTTACTCAGTCGGATCACTGAGGTGGCGCCGTGTCGGCAAATGGCGCATATTGATCCAGGCCTTCCAGCAGCTCCGTAAGACTCGGGTACTGGTGAAAGTTGAAGCGGTCCCGGTAGCGGCCCCAGGCCAGAACGCACCCCAGGCGCAGTTCAAAGTCGCTGTAGGGCGCCTGGCCGCTCAGAGGGCGTTGGGCCAGCGCATCGAGGCAGGTGTCGATACGACGGCGCTGGCGCTCCAGGTAGGGGCTTTGTTCCGGGGTCAGGCCGTCACGCTCCAGCACCAGGAGAATCTGAGCGGCATCCATCAGGGTATTGGTCAGGCAGAAATCGTCGTAATCCCGAAGACTGGGAAAGAAGCTTTGGCCGGCTTTTTCCCGTAGATAGCGCAGAATGGAAGACGAGTCGGTCAACAGCAGTTCACCGTCCTGTAGAAAGGGCAGTTTCTGACTGGGCGAGCGCTCGGCGCTGGTGCGGGTGTCGCTTTCAATGAACTCGCAACGCAAGCCGGTTTCGGCCAGCGCGATGCGGCAGTGGCGAACGTAGGGGGAGGTGTAGCTGCCAAACAGTTGCATGGATAGTGACTCCTCTGGTGTTGTCCTAATGATAACGGAAAAGTGTGGTTTTTGGGGCCAATGGGCCCGGAGGTGTGCGATGAAAGCGTCGGAATTTCTGAAAAAGTACGAGCGTGAGCGCGAAAAAGCCAAAGAACATGAACAGGAGGACCACTCCCTGCAGGCCCATGCCAAAGAGCGGGCCCGCCACCCGGATCACCTGAACGCCGGGACCCCCTACGATTGGGAAGATCTGGAAGCCTACCAGAAAGAACTGGAGCGGCTGGACAAAGAGGGCCCCGGGGGCTCGAGCGGCGATCCCGATAAAGGATAGCAGCGCTTGAGGGGGTAACTCACTGGTACAATGGCCGCTTTTTGACGGGAGCGGCGGATGATTGGCGGTTGGGAGTTCTACGCACTGGCGATTCCGGTGGTGTTGCTTGTTGGCCTGTCCAAAGGCGGTTTTGGTGGCGGCCTGGGCACCCTGGCGGTGCCGGCGCTGAGCCTGATGATCGACCCCCGGATGGCCGCCGGTATCCTTCTGCCCATTCTGTGCACCATGGATCTGGTCAGCCTGTGGAGCTTTCGCGGCCGCTGGGACTGGGCCAACCTGAAGATCATGTTTCCCTGGGCCATGGTGGGCCTGCTCGGCGGTGCGTTGACCTTTCAGTACATGAGCGTGGACATGATCCGCCTGATGATCGGCGTCATGGCGCTCTACTTTGTGGGCCACTACCTCTGGGGCAAATACCTGTTGCAGCGGCTCCATGCCCACGGGCCCAGCGTCTGGCGAGGCGGTTTCTGGAGCGGCGTGTCCGGCTACGTCAGCTATATTGCGCACGCCGGTGGCCCACCCATTGCGATTTATCTCTTGCCTCAGCACCTGCCCAAAACCGTGTTTGTGGGCACCACGGTGCTGTTTTTCAGTGTGGTCAACTACACCAAGCTGGTGCCCTATGCCTTCTTTGGTCAGTTGAATATCGGCAATATCACCACCGCCCTGGTGCTTCTGCCATTCGCGCCCCTGGGGGTGCTGTTGGGCGTTTACCTGCACAAGCGGGTGTCCGATCGCTGGTTCTACTGGACCTGCTATGGCCTGTTGCTGGTCGCCGGCATCAAGCTTCTGGTGGAGGGGGCCGCCGGTTTGCTTGCCGCCTGACTTTAGTTCGCGCGTTCAGTTTCGATTCAGATCCCGGAAGGTAATCTGGCATTACGTTAACCGGAATGCATAGGGGGTGCCCCGTGAATCGTATACTGAGCCTGATCGTGATGACTGCCTCGTTGATCCTGATGGGGTGCGATGAAAGCCATGTGCAGGTCACGCACGTCAACGATAGTCCCCATCGGGGTTCGGACTTTGTGCCCTATCTCAAAACCTTCAATATCATCGACAGCTATGGCGTGGATACGGCGCTGGATCCGGGGGTGCCGCTGACGTTTGATCCCTATGTGGATGCGGGCATTTTCGAGATCGACTGGCAGGTGAACAGCCTGGAAGATTATCAGGTGAGTTTCCGCCTGAACGACCGCCCGTCATTGACCGGCAGCTACGGGGTGTACACCGAAGTGTGCGGCGAGGGCCTGCCCTGTGACCAGGAAGCCATCCGCATCTGTCAGTACTACCCGGACCTGACCATGGCCTGCGGCCTGGATGATTATGTGACCGATGTGAGCCCGCTGATTTACGAGTTGCCCGAGAAGCTCTATGCGGTGCTGGAAGTGTGTGATCTGGACTCCAGCTACTGCGAGTATGACTACTATCCGGTCTGGCTGGAATAATACCTGGCGAGACTAATGAACCGGACTGCTGGGGTTCCAGCCCAGAACTGACAAGGTGCTGGCCTTAATGGTCCGCGCCTTGTTAAACTACGGTGATGTTTGACAAAGGGCTGCCGTTGAATACGTATTCAATCATCGAAGCGGTAGCCGTCAGTCCAATCGGGAGCCGGAATACATGAGTCAGGGCAGTAACTCCAGCGGCCTGCGTCGCTATAACGAGCGGGTGATGCTCACCCATTTGCGCAAATANCGCACCGCGTCCAAATCCGATCTGGCGCGNGCCACCAACCTCACGCCCCANGCGGTGACCCGCATCGTNGANGANCTCGAGCAGAACGAGCTGGTGATTCGTGAAGGGCGCCGCCTCGGNGGNCTCGGTCAGCCGTCAACNCTCTACGCCATCAACCCGGCCGGCGCNTACTCNATTGGCATCAAGATCGGGCGGCGCGATCTGGAGCTGCTGTTGCTGGANTTCAGCGGCAAGACCCTGGCCCANTTCAANCGCGAATTCGATCAGCCGGANCCGGACTACATCATCGAACAGATCGATCTNTTGCTGCCCGAGCTGCGCAACCACCTGGACAAATCCGGTCAGAAGCGCCTGCGNGGGGTCGGNGTNGCCATGCCCTGGTTCCTGGGNGCCTGGCNGAGNGATCTGGAAATGGCCGATGAGCTGTCTGAGCGCTGGCGCAATATCAANNTGAGCGAAGAGATNTCCAGNCGTATNGACCTGCCNGTGTTTTTTGAAAACGACGGGGCCGCNGCGGCCGTGGCGGAGTTGCAGCTCGGCGTCGGNCGGGATATTTCGGATTTTCTGTACGTCAATATCGGCGCCTTTATCGGCGGTGGCCTGGTGNTGCACGGCAACCTNGAGCCCGGTGTGCATGGCAACGCGGCGGAGCTGGCGTCAATGCCCGTTCCCCACTCCGAGCTGTTCGGCCATGAGCCGGGNAAGGGCGGNTTTGACATGTTGACCCAGCGGGCGTCGCTGCTGACACTNCGCCGGTANCTGAACCAGAAGGGCATCGAGATCAGTCACATCGGCGAGCTGCCCGAGCACATCGATAATGCCCGTATCTACATCCAGGAGTGGATGAACGACTGTGCCGATGCCATGGTGTTTGCCTTTCTTTCGGCCATCAGCATCCTGGATCTGAAAGCCATTGTGATCGATGCCAACCTGCCGCGCTTTATCATTGAAGAGCTGGTGGCGATGGTAGAGCGGCGCCTGGGTAGTATGGCGGCCAANGANATTTTTGTGCCGGCCATCATTCCNGGNCAACTGGGCCCGGACGCGATTGCGGTGGGNGGCGGCATTCTGCCGTTCTATTCGTCTTTCGGCGCGGATAAAACCGTNCTGCTNAANGGCAGTGTGCCGGAGCGGCGCATGATCTGAGTCGNCGTTGANGTAATGGCGGCTCCAACAAAAAAGCCCCGGCANNTGCCGGGGCTTTTTTGNTNCGTTGCTTCGGTGAGCGCTTACCAGATGGACTTGAGNGGCCAGGCNTCGATGCGGTCAAAGGTGGCGCTACCGCCTTCGACAAACACTTCAANNCCCTCNCTGTCCGGTTGTGGGAAAATCTTGTCACTNATGGCGACCACGCCGTCGTGCGCAAAGACNTCCACCGAGGACCAGTCGATAAACACGTGCAGCTCCACCTGACCGTTATCCAGCGGCAGCGGTGCCACATGAACGCCCGGGAAATCCGCGTGGAAGTCCACCTGTCCGGACTGGGTGCGATCCAGCGCCAGCGTTTCCTCGCTCACGTCGTAGCGCAGCACGGTTTTTTCATCGTTACCGGTGCGCAGGTTGAGGCCAANCACNTCGGCATNGCCCGGAGTGAAGGTCACTTTCATTTCCAGTGCCTTGCCCTGAATGTTCCAGTCGGCCAGTGAACGGGTGTCATTGGTGACGGTCAGGTTGCTCAGTGATTTTTGCTCGCCCCGCAAGGTCNGCAGNTCATCCACCGGCTCCTGAACCATTTTCAGGCCGCCGTCGTGGCTCGCCAGCTCNAGGGTGCGCGGAATGCTCTGGGAGCTGCGCCAGGGTGAGGTGGGCAGTTCCTGNGCNTACTGCCANTTNTTCATCCAGCCGACCCANATACGNCGNCCGTCTTCTTCNGGNACNTCGGACCAGGANACGGCGGCGTAAAAGTCCTTNCCGTANTCCACCCACTGGTGCGGGCCGGATTCGCTCTCGGGCATGGCATCTTCATCGGGGATGAACTGCTTGCCATCAAACTCGCCCACAAAGTAGAGGCCACCGGAGCCCCCGGCCACAGAGCCTTCCTCGCCCGCACCCAGGTCCACTTCCAGCACCCATTTGCGTTTGTCTTCATCGCCGTCAATCGGCAGAGCAAACAGATCCGGGCATTCCCAGATGCCCAGCTCGGATCCCGGGGATTCGAAATGGCTCAGGAAGGTCCAATCCTTCAGGTTGGGTGAGCTGTAAAAGGCGATCTTGTAGTCAGTCGACAAGGCCACCACCATGATCCACTGCTCGCTCTCTTCGTGCCAGATCACTTTCGGGTCACGGAAGTTCTCCATGCCTTCATCCAGCACCGGGTTGCCCGCATACTTGGTCCAGGTGCGACCGTTATCCAGGCTGTAGGCCAGTTGCTGATCCTGCCCCTTTTCCGGTTCCTGTTTGTGGCCGGTATAGATGGCCACCATCGGTGGGTTGTCCTTGGTGCCGAAGCCGGAGGTGTTGTGATGGTCCACCACAGCGCTGCCCGAGAAGATCATGTACTCCTCGTCTTCGGGAATGGCCACCTTCTGCTCTTCCCAATGCACCAGGTCTTTGCTGATGGCGTGACCCCAGCTCATGTGGCCCCATTTGTCGCCGTAGGGGTTGTACTGGTAGAACATGTGGTATTCACCGTTGTGGTATACCAGCCCGTTGGGGTCGTTCATCCAGTTCTCTTTNGGGGTGAAGTGGAACTGCGGACGGAACGTCTCCTGGTAAGGAGCCGTGGTTGCCGGACCGCTGGTTTCTGCTGACGCCGCGGTGTCGTTCGGTGTGCTGGTGGTGTTACTGCCAGTACAGCCGGCGACGGCCAGCGCCAGCGCGGAGGTCAGGGGAAGGGTGAATGTCTTGNGCATGGTAAACCTCGCTATANGNNTNNTNGTGATTGATTATTNGNTGATCTTGTCAGGCCGANGNGGCGGTNTTCGNNTTNTCCNGNTGCGNTGTCGCGCACNTGNAGNGTGTACTCCAGATCTTCCAGTGATGTGCCTTTGGTTTCCGGCATNATTTTCCAGACAAACAGGAACTGCAGGACCATCATCAGACCGAAGAAAATAAACACCAGCCCGCCATTGCCGTCGGCAAACACCGGGAACAGCCAGGACACCGCGGCCGCCATGAACCAGTGNGTNAAACTGCCAAACGCCTGGCCTTTGGCTCGCACCCGGTTGGGGAAAATTTCCGAGATGAACACCCAGATGACGGCGCCCTGAGAGATGGCAAAGGCTGCAATAAAGCCTAGCAGACCGTAGAGCACCAGGCTGCCGGAGATTTCCTCGGCCATAAACTGGAAGCTGACCAGAAACAGCGAGGCGGCGGTACCGATGGAGCCGATGAACAGNAGGGGACGACGGCCGAGCTTGTCGATCATGAACAGGGCGATGACGGTGAACATGAAATTGGTGCCACCCACCAGAACCGCCTGCAGCAGGGATGCCTCGGTGCTGAANCCGGCGCTCTCAAANATGCGGGGNGCGTAGTACATCANNGCNTTGATGCCCGAGAGCTGATTGAACATGGCAATGGCCCAGGCGCAGAAAATCGGGAACATATATTTGCGCTGGAACAGGCGGTCCGAAGCGCCGTTGTCGTTATCTTTCAGTGAACGTTCNATATCCGCCAGCTCCTGCTCGACGTTGGGCTCNCCCATTTTGACCAGAACGTCGTGGGCTTCAACGCGTGCGNCCTTTCTTGACCAACCANCGCGGGCTGTAGGGAATGAGGAACAGCANGGCGAGGAACAGTGCCGCGGGNACCGCTTCGATACCCAGCATCCAGCGCCATGCCGTCGCATCGTCAATGGACAGGCCAATCACATAGTTGGACAGAAACGCCAGCAGAATGCCACCGACCACGTTCAACTGNTTGATNGCCACCAGCCGGCCGCGCATGGCGGCGGGNGAAATTTCCGCGATGTACATCGGTGCCACNACTGAGGCGGCACCCACNGCCAGNCCGCCGATCAGNCGATAGACCAGAAACTCNCCCCAGACCGTGGCCAGTGCGCTGCCCACGGCAGAGATGAAATACATNACNGCAATGACCATCAGNGAGCGCTTGCGGCCCAGCCAGTCGGCCGGTTTNCCCACGCTCAATGCGCCGATGACCGTACCGATCAGNGCGATGGCAACGGTAAAGCCCAGCCCGTTGCTGCTGAGTTCAAATTCCCGCTCCAGNGCACCGGTGGTNCCGGAAATGACGGCGGTATCAAAGCCNAACAGTAGCCCCCCNANGGCGGCCACGATGGTGCTGAANATGACAACTCGATGAGAACGGGGCGGTGCGGCCCCCGGTGAATGGTTCATGGTTACTACCTCGCTTGGATTATTGTTTGTGATTTTNAGGGAGCCATCGTGCGTGGNTCCTCTGTATTAATGAGTGATCAGAATTAATGAATGATCAGAGCCNTCAGCCGGCCGCGGTTGAAGTCNTCGAAGGCGCAATGGCCTGTGCCATCAATAGTGCNCCGACTTCGCCCGCATGACCGCCGAGCTCGGGGGCCACAATATAGTCTTGCGGGTTTTTGGCAGCGNCNCCGCAGGGGTAGCCATTGATATGGCCCTGAAAGCGCTGGTGAATTCGCGGGAACAGNTGGTCCTGCTTCATCACCCCGCCCCCGAGAATGATCCGCTGGGGGGAGTAGGTGACGGTCAGGTTCCAGCACAGGGCGGCCAGATAATCAGCCTGAATGTCCCACGCCTCGTGATCCTGGGGGAGGGTGTCGGCCTTCTGCTTCCAGCGCTTTTCAATCGCCGGGCCGGAGGCCAGGCCTTCGACACAGTCTCCATGAAAAGGGCAGGCNCCNGGAAANGGGTCGACCTCCCGGTCATGGGGCAGAAGCATATGGCCGACCTCCGGGTGCATGGCACCCTTCACCGGNTGNCCNTTGGCAACGATGCCGGCGCCCACGCCCGTGCCGATGGTGACATACACATAGTCGTCCAGCCCCTGAGCNGCGCCCAGAGAACCTTCCCCCAGCGCGGANCCGTTGACGTCGGTATCAAAGGCCACCGGTACNCCCAAGGCTTTGNACAGCGTGCCCACCACATCGGTATTGGACCAATGCGCCTTGGGTGTGTCGGTGATGAAGCCGTATGTGGGGGAGTCCAGAGACAGGTCCACCGGNCCAAAGCAGGCTACCCCGAGCGATGCGATGGCACCGTGCCGGGCCTGGGCCTGCTCAAAAAACTGGATNGCGGCACCGAGGGTTTCATCCGGGCGGGTCGTCGGAAAGCTGGCGCGCTCCAGAATCTCCGTCGGAGAGCGACCCAGCACNCAATTGAACTTGGTGCCGCCGGCTTCGATGCCCGCATANAGGCAGGGTAGTGACTTCACGTTGATTCTCGCTCTTATTAGGTTTACTGNNTNGCGNCATGCGCCTATTTCGATTAAGTAAATCACGGTTAAATATAAGTGTCAATACTGGGGTTATTTGAAATTATATGATTTTAGGCTTATTAAATGGCAGNTATATCCCCAATTATTATTAACACAAGGTTAATAAAATAGTTGAAATGAGNTAAATCATTCTGTAATTTAGAGGGTCAGGGCCTGGGNNTGTGACGACGCTCAAGCCTTAATAGATTNTNAGTATAAGAAGGTTTTCCCNGATAACGCATGGCTATTNGNCCGGTGTCAGGCAGGGGTAAAGAGGAGTCGCACCAAGCGTTTCCCTACAGACCGTTTACCAAGACCAAGCTTCAACAATAAATAAGAGGATGCACTCTATGAACAAGTCACTATTTACNTTGAGCGCGCTGGCGTGCGCCATAACGCCGGGGCTGGCNTANGGCCAGGATGGCAGTGAGCCCACGCTCCAGCCGCTGGAAGANGTGGTGGTCACCGGCTACAGCACCACCGAAGAGAAGAAACTGCTCGGTGCAGTGAATGCNGTGAACCTGGANGATGTTCAGGATCTGCCCTCCGGCAACATCATGCAAAACCTTCAGGGGCGACTCCCNGGGGTGCAGATCACCTCAAACGGTAACCCTAATCCANCCTCTCGCGTGCGTATTCGGGGGCAGGGNATTGGCGGNCTNGGNTTNAATGACCCGCTCTANGTGATTGATGGCGTGCCNACCACCAANGGCATGCANGANNTGAANCCNAACGANATTNCNTCNATNCAGGTNCTGCGNGACGCGGCNACCGGCAGNGTCTANGGTGCCCGNGCNGCNAACGGNGTNATCGTGATNACCACCAAGAAGGGNTCNGACGCNGAAGGTGTTCANGTNAAGCTCAATCAGTCNTATCAGGATTACTCCTANGACCTNAACCCNCTGANNACNCAGCAGCGGGCNCGNGCCGTATTNCAGGCAGCNGTCAATGATGGTACTGATCCGAATAACGCCAGCCCCCTGTATNCCTATGANTGGAATGGCGACTACGCCAACCCGGAGCTGAGTGAAATCCGTTTGCCGGAGTACCTTGATNCGGCACAGACCATGCGNCCGGCGAATACCAATTGGTTTGACGCTGTNACCCGCACCGCGAAGGTCAGTGACCTNCATGTCTCCATGGGCAATGCATCGGANAACTCCAATGTGTATGCCTCTTTTGGTTACTACAATGCACAGGGNGTAGTGGATGAATCCGAGTTTGAGCGTCTGGCGTTTCGTGTCAACTCCAGTCTCGACTTTCTTGATGGNGACGTAACCATTGGCGAGAACTTCACCTTTACCAACCAAGTGTCCAATAAGGTCAACGATCTGGCAGAAGGTGTGCTNAACCTTTCTATCGAGCAGCAGTCCATNGTTCCGATTCGTACNGAAGANGGNATNGGTTGGGGTGGCCCGGCAGCGGGCATTACCGACCGGGANAACCCGGTTCGTNTGATCGCAATGAACAAGGATAACGAGAACACCTACAATCGGGTGGTGGGTAACGCCTATGTAGAGTATCGGCCGCTGGATGATCTGATTCTTCGCTCCAACGTTGGTGTGGACTACGGNCAGTTCTACTATCGCGATTACACNCGCGCATTTCAGGCGGGTAACCTCAACTTTGAGGANCAGNTGAGCACNATGCACAANTGGAANAAGACTCTGGTCTGGACCAATACNGCCGAGCAGAGCTGGGATTTTGACGGTGGTCACTTCCTGAAGGTTTTGGTGGGTGCGGAAACAGTTGACTTTGAAACCGAAGGATTCTCTGGCAGTAACCAGGGCTATGCATCGGATGATCGCGATTATGCCTTCCTGTCCCANGGTACCTCTGGAACCGAAGTGGGCGGCTCCGGTGACGCCTGGAATATGCAGTCCTATTTCACTCAGATTGACTACGATTTTGAAGGTCGCTATCTGGCGTCTGTCACGGTACGGCGCGACGGTTCTTCCCGGTTTGGTGACAACAACCAGTACGGTACCTTCCCCGCCGTGTCTGCCGGTTGGTTTGTTTCTGATGAAGCCTTTTTCGATGTCGACTTTATCGACGAGCTGAAGCTGCGTGCAAGCTGGGGTGAAAACGGTAACCAGGAAATCGATACCCGGGCGACNTCCACCATCTACGAAAGCCGTTATGCGACGACCTCTCTGTTTACCACTCAGCAGGATGAGGGNACCGCGTACGACCTGAATGGTGCGGANACCGGCAACCTGCCGTCGGGCTTCGCCCGGGTGCAGATCGGTAACCCGGACCTGAAGTGGGAGACATCGGTACAGACCAACGTGGGTATCGATTTTGAAATGTTCGGTGGTTCCTTCTGGGGTTCACTGGANTGGTTCGACAAGACCACNGAAGATATTCTGACCCGCACCCAGCCTCTGGCAACTCAGGGTGAAGGNGCCTCCCAGATTGTTAANGGCGGTACCATCGAGAACTCCGGTTTNGANCTGGTNCTGAACTANGCCAANGACTTCGAGATNGANGGCNTNGGNGTATTCAATTANGAGATCAGNGGTAACGTCTCNAGTGCCGAGAACGANGTCATNTCANTGCCCGCCGANGTGGTGAACTCCTTCCCNGGTGATGGGCGTGACAAGACNATTCTCGGNCAGTCCATNAATGCGGTNTATGGTTACGTAGCTGACGGCNTGTTCCAGAATCAGGACGAAGTCGANGCNCATGCNACNCAGGGCGGCGCGGCNCCAGGTCGAATTCGCTACTCCGANCTNAATGGCGANGGCGAAATCACCGAGGCNGACCAGACGTTNTTCACNACTTCCGATCCGGATCTGATTTATGGCGTGAACTTCAAGCTCGGCTATGAAAACTGGGACTTCAATATGTTCTGGCAGGGCGTTCACGGTGGGCAGATTCGCAACCATTGGCGCTTCTTCACCGACTTCACCTCGCTCAACGCCGGTTCNAACTANGGTGATCGCGTGCTGGGNGCCTGGAGCCCGGACAATACCGGCAGCAANGTGCCGGCGCTGACCNTGGTCGACAACAACAACGANGCCCGNTCTTCCACNTTCTTCTGGGAAGATGCNTCCTACNTCAAGTTGCGTGACCTGTCAGTGGGTTACACCCCGTCGGATACCTTCTGGGGTGCCATTGGTGCCAGCACGGGTCGCTTCTATATTCAGGGGCAGAACCTGCTGACCATTACGCCGGACGGCACCCTGGCTCAGGACCCGGAAACGCCGGGAGCGACTTTCCCGATTCCGCGCAGNATCAATGTGGGTGTGAATGTCACCTTCTAAACCGGGACCCTATAACGAATTCAAATATTGAACAATTGAGGTTAACATCATGAATAAGACNTATAAGTTAGCACTGTCCGCGGTNATGGCCTTTGCCATTACGGCGTGTGGCAGCGACTCTCTGGACGTTGAGCCGAAGTCGGCCNTGAGTGAAGATCAGGTAAANACCGTTGATAANCTGGATGCNCTGGTGACGTCNGCCTACTCNTANCTGGGCAACGACCACTACACNGCNCCNATGTACCTGTGGCCNACGGGNAANCTGCGTGCNGGCGATGCCCACAAGGGCGGTAACGGTGCGGCGGACATTTTCGCCTATCACGCTCTGTCACTNTACGANCCTNTGGTGGCTGACGGTGAGTCCTTCCCNCCGGATTTNATNGATCTGAACAACAAGAAGTGGGTGCGNGATTTCACGGGNATTTCCCGNGTGAANTCGGCGCTTCAGGTCATGAATGANGTGGATGNAAGTGTCTACCCGAACAAAGCNGCNCGTCAGGCGGANCTTCGCTTNATCCGNGGNGNGTTCTANTTCGACCTTAAAATCCANTACGANCAGGTGCCCTGGATCGATGAAACCATGACTCCAGAGCAGGTGGAAACCGCGAGCAATGTGGACCTGACCTCGCAAGAGTTGTGGGACAAGATCGCTGCCGATTTCCGCTTTGGTGTGGAAAACCTGCCGTTGCCTCAGGATCAGGCGCAAGTGGGCCGGGCGGATCGTGATGCGGCGCGGGCCTACCTGGCCAAGACGCTTCTCTATCAGGCCTATGTGCAGGACGAGAATCATCAGGTGACCAGTATCGACTCTGACAAACTGGAAGAGGTGGTCAGTCTGGTCGATGACATTGAAGAAAATGGCCACTATGGGCTGGTGAATGACTATGCGGAGAACTTCCTGTGGGAGTTCGAGAACAACCGCGAGTCCGTGTTTGAAATTCAGCGTTCCCGTGAAGATGGCAGTCCCGATGGCCGAGGTTCCTGGGGTGTGGCTTTGAATACCCCGATGGCCGGTGGTTTCGGTTGCTGTGGTTTCCACGTGCCGACCGATAACTTTGTCAACGCCTTCAAAACCGGGGCTGATGGTCTCCCCCTGTTTGATACCTTCAACGATGCCAATTACGACGCGTCCTCCGATATGGTTGACCCGCGCCTGGATCACACCGTGGGTATGGAAGACAAGCCGTTCAAATACGACGAAGATCTGATTATCGAAGACGGTGATGCCTGGGCGCGCAACCCAGCGACCTACGGTAATTTTGTGTCCATGAAAGAGTTGGAGCACCCGGACTGTGAGTGTCGTATGCAGAATGGTCCCTTTACAGTGACCTCCAAAAACACGATTCTGGTTCGCTATGCCGATGTGTTGCTGTGGAAGGCTGAGGCATTGATCGAGCTGAACCGCGAAGATGAAGCCCTGCCAATCATCAACCGGATTCGTCAGCGTGCAGCGGGCAGTACCGGTCGTCTCGGTAACAACTTCAGCATCTACAACATTGGCACCTACAGCGATTTTGCCGATCAGGACGAAGCCCGTCAGGCCTTGCGCTGGGAGCGTCGCCTGGAGTTGGGTCTGGAAGGGCACCGGTTCTTCGATCTGGTTCGCTGGGGGGTGGCCAAGGAAACCCTGGATGCGTATCTCGAGGTTGAGCAGACGCGCAAAGAGTATCTGACCGATGCGGAGTTCACCGCCGGCAAGCATGAGTATATGCCGATCCCGCAGCAGCAGATTAACCTCAGTGGCGGTGCTTACCAGCAGAACCCGGGCTACTGAAACCGGGTGTTTCGAACACGTCCTGCGCCAGGCTCTCCGTGGCGCAGGATGCTCTCCAGCGTGTTGGGTGCTGGAGCTCTCCCAGGGAATGTCTCTCCCTATATTGGCACAACGTTAGTGCAGGCGCGGCCCTAAGGGGTCGCGCTTTTTTGTTTGAATGGTATTCCGGCGATAGCGAGAGTTATCATTCCGGAATCAATATCGTAAATTAATATATAACAGTGTGTTCATTATAACAGTAATTATAAAACCCTTTAAAAACAGAAGGTTGCAGTAATTATATTACATTATGGCCAAATCCTGTTATTTAATAAACGTGTTGAAATAAGTCGGGGAATTCTGTAAGTTGCTCTGCATGGAAGAAGCGGTAAAAGGCTAGGGATAAATTCAGGTCAATACCGGAAGCGGTCGTTCAGCTTTCAAAATCGAGCTCTCCTTTTATCTGGAGCCCGGCGAGTTGGGGTTGCAGGTAGTAGGGCAAACAATAAAAGTGTGAGCTATTATGAGTAAGTAATCTGTTGTTCTGCTCGGGCATGTAGTGTTCCCGTCGGCGCAATCCTCCTCTGATGTCCGCCATGGCCGGGCGGTTGACTCATATAGGCTCCTCATCACTAAGACATGTGAGGTGTAACGTGGATAAACAACCGGGTATCAAAAAAGCCCCTCTGGCTTCAGCCATCAAAATGGCTCTGGCGTCATCGTCAGTGTTGGCTTTGGCCTTTCCCTTCAGCGCTCAAGCTCAGCAACAGCCAGCCCTGGAAGAGATCCTGGTCACGGCCGCGGCCGGTGGTGGGCGATCCCAGATTGAAAGCTCCGTCGCGGTAACTGCTGTAAATACCGACGCCATTCAGGATTTTCAGCCCAGCTCCGAGTCGGAGGTGCTGCGGATGATTCCGGGGATTCAGGTGTCTGGTACCTCCGGGCCGGGCGGTAACGCCAATATCGCCGTACGTGGTCTTCCGGTC
Organism: Marinimicrobium sp.; assembly: GCF_002695945.1. Classification (NCBI taxonomy): domain Bacteria; kingdom Pseudomonadati; phylum Pseudomonadota; class Gammaproteobacteria; order Cellvibrionales; family Cellvibrionaceae; genus Marinimicrobium; species Marinimicrobium sp. The sequence continues at coordinate 38,844 of NZ_NZQP01000029.1, forward strand.
GCGACCGGCGGTTCGCCTTTTGTTCAGATTCAGGAAGATGGGTTGCCCACGGTCCTGTTTGGNGATATNCAGTTTGGCAACAATGACTACTGGACCCGCTTTGACGCATCGGTGGATAAGGTCGAAGGTATTCGTGGTGGTACGGCGGGAACCTACACCTCCCAGGCTCCTGGGGCGATCATCAACTACATCAGTAACTATGGTCAGGAGGAAGGTGGCTATATACAGGCGAACACCGGTTTGGGCTTTGATGAGAGTCGTATCGACTTTCGTTACGGTGGGCCCGCGAGCGACTCGGTCAACTACCACATCGGCGGTTTCGTTCGGCAAGGTGAAGGGCCGCTGGAAATTCCCTATGGAGCCAGCGATAGTGTTCAGATCAAAGGTAATATCACCAAGTACTTTGACGACAACCAGGGCTATATCCGGTTCTTGGGGAAGTTCGCGGATACTCAGGAAGCCAATTACACTGGCAGCCCGTTTCTCGGTAGTGTTAACGGCGACAAGGTGAGTAACATCAAGGCGTTTCCCGGCTTTGATGGCAGAGACCAGTCGAATTACTCTATCCTGAATAATCAGAACCAGATTGTGAACCGTGAGGGCGATCTGGAAACCGTTCCGATGAATGGCATTGCCACAAAAACNACGGCCATTGGTAATGAGCTCCAGTACGTCTTTACCGATAACCTTCGGGCCGAAAACAAAATGCGCTGGACCGAACAGAGCGGTACCTTCTACTCGCCGTTTCAGAACGTGGTTCGTGCCGATAGCGTGACCGGCTCAATGGTGAACGGCGCGACCGTCGGTGAAATCCGTTACGCCAACGGCCCGAATGCCGGNCAGTTGTATGACCGGGAGTATCTGGATAACGGCCCCAATGTGCACACCAATATGCGTGATGTGGGCAGCTTTGTGAATGACCTGACCCTGATTGGTGAGTATTGGCTGGGAGATGGTGATCTGACGGTACGTGCCGGCTATTTCCATATGAAGCAGGATATCGCCATGGATTGGCACATCAATCGGGCCTATACCGAAGTGAGTGGTGATAACCCGGCGATGCTGGACCTGTATGACGATGAAGGTAACTTGCTCACCGCCCGTGGTATTGCCGGGTTCAACGATAACTGGGGGGACTGCTGTTCCAGGGATTACGATCTTTCTTACACGAATACGGCACCCTATGTCGTGTTGGACTGGGAGAATGATCTGTTCATCTTTGATGTCAGTACCCGATTTGAGAACGTGAAATCCTCGGGATGGACGGTTGCCGGCTTGGTGACCGGCGATACCCCCGTGCAAACCACCGACTTCAACGGTGATCAGGTCACCGTGATGATTCCTACCATGGAGGCGCAGGGCGCTCGGGAAAATCTGGACTATGACACCAGCTATGAGAGTTGGACGGTGGGCGGTTTGTGGAAGGCGTCCAGGGATACCAGTCTGTTTGTACGTGCTTCCGAAGGCGGGCGTTTCAACGGGGATCGCCAGACCGTCAGTGGAAAAATCAATGCTGATGGTTCGCTGAATGAGTCAGGCCGAGTGGCCGATGTCGACTTCGTCAATCAATACGAGGTGGGTATCAAAAATCGCGGGGAGCTGTTTGATGGTCTCTACTCGATTGAGCTGACGCTACTCAAAGGTGATTTCAAACAAAGTACCTTTGAGCTGTCACAGACCGTGTGTCGGGACCTGGGCTTCGGGGATGTCGGTGGCTGTATCATCGATGCCGAGTACAAGTCGCAGGGTTTCGAGCTCTTGGGCACCTATTTCTGGGACCGTCTGTCGGTGACCGCCAATGCCACCTTTACCGATGCCGAGCAGTTGGGTGTGGGTGATGAAAGTTTCCGTCGCGCCAGTGGTATTCCGGATCTGACCTACACCATTTACTCCAGCTATGAGCTGACCGACCAGTTCAGTGTGGGACTCAACGTGACCGGGCAAACCGATACTCTGGATGCGGGTCAGCGGGAGTGGCCCGGTTCGGCGACCTGGGGGGCGAATGCCAAGTACAGCCCCACAGAGAACCTCGAGCTCGGACTTCAGGTCTATAATCTGCTGGACGAGTTAGATCTTCGCGGGGCGGGAGGCGTAAACGATACGTCGGTTACGCCAGCGGTGTTGAGCGGCAACGCCGCCCTGGGTCGGACGGCCCGGGCCTCCATCAAAGTCCTGTTCTAAGACGGGATGGTCCCAAGCCCGTTGTCCCTGATCGCCGCAACCTGGCGTTCAGGGGCGGTGGGCTTTTTCGAATGTACACGGGGTGGTGGCAAGAGGCACGGCCCCGTTTTTTTTTGTGGATGACAGTGCTGGCGGAGTAACGTGGTGTCCACCGATAAAGTGTTGCAAAACGCACAGCAGGCTATGAATGAAGGGCGCGCGGACCTTGCGGTTGAGCGACTGCGGGCTGCTTCCGGGCAATACCCCGATAGCGCAGCGATCTGGACTCAGTTGGGGTTTGCGCTGCATCAGGAACAGTGGGAGCCGGAAGCCGCTGAGGCCTTCGCCCGGGCCTGTGCGCTGGATGGGAGAAATGCGGATACGGCGATGGCGTTGGCTCAAAGCCGGTTTCTGGCCGGCCTTCCGTCAACGGCCTCCTTTGAGCGTGTTTTGCAGCTGGCGCCTCATGACCTTAATGTATTGCGGGGTTATACCTCGGCGCTGGCCGCCGAGCGGCAACGGGATAAGGCCATTGGTCTTCTGCAGGATGCTTTGAAGCAGCAACCCGGCTGGTTGGCTGGCCATAAAAGTATCGCCAGTCTGCGCTTTACTGGTGGTGATGCCACGCATTTTACCGATAGCTTCAAGGATGCCTGCGCTCGGCAGCCCGACAACCTGGCCTTGTGGCTGGAATGGTTCCGGAGTCTTGCCCAGGTTCGCGACTGGATCGGATCCCGTCGCGTACTTGAGGCGGCCGAAAAGCGTTTTGAGGGGCATCCCCAGCTGACGGTGGCCGAGCTGTTTGTCGCGAGTGAGTCGGGTGATGATGAGCGCGCAGCCACGCTGTTTGAACAGACCACCTCGGTCAAAGATGTGGTGCGTGATATGGCGTTGATTCGGTACAGCCTGCGTCGGGGTGACCCGGATCGGGCAGAACGGGCCGCACTGCGCCATATGAATACGCGTTCCGCGTCGGTCATCTGGCCCTATCTGTCTCTGATCTGGCGGTTGCGTAAGGATCCTCGAGCCGAATGGCTGGATGAGGAAGCCCGGCGTGCACAGACCTTTGAGCTGGACCTGAGCGGGAATGAACTCGCTCAGCTCACCCTGCTCCTGCGGCAACTGCACACCGCCCGATCGCCCTATGCAGAGCAGTCAGTCCGTGGCGGAACGCAAACCGATCAGAACCTGTTCCTGCGTCACGAACCCATACTGAGAGACTTGAGAGCGCGGGTTCAGGCGGCGGTGCAGACCTACGTCAGCCGTTTGCCGGAGCCAGTGGCTGGTCATCCCCTTCTGGGAGTCCACCGACAGGAGGTGTTGCGGGGGCGAGTCCACTTTTCCGGTAGTTGGTCGGTGCGCCTTAAATCCCAGGGTTACAATGTCAGTCATACCCATCCGGTGGGCTGGATCAGCTCGGCGCTCTATATTTCTCTGCCCGAGGGGGAGCGGATGGGGCAGCCGCCAGCGGGCTGGCTTCAGTTCGGTACACCACCGCCGGAACTTGAGCTTGATCTCCCGGCCTACAAGGAGGTTGAGCCCAAAGCCGCTCGGTTGGTGCTGTTCCCCTCAACCTTGTGGCATTCTACCGTCCCTTTTACTGATGGCGAGCGCCTGGCGGTTGCGTTTGACGTGCAGGCGCCGCCGGTGGTGGCACCTGCCGCTACCGGGCGTTGATGCTGCCGGAAATGACAGGATGACAGCAAATGAATACTGATGATCGTCGACTCCGCCGAATAGTGATTGTGGGCGGAGGCAGCGCCGGCTGGATGTCGGCTGCTGCGCTCGCCAACGCGACGCAAGGGCAATGTGCAATCACCCTGGTGGAATCCGATGCAATTGGCACGATTGGCGTGGGCGAGGCCACGATACCTCCGATAAGACTGTTCAATCGGGTTCTCGGGTTGGATGAACGAGAGTTTTTGCGGCGCACGAAAGGTACGTTCAAGTTGGGTATCCAGTTCGTCGACTGGGCGCATCAGGGACACAGTTATTTCCACCCCTTCGGTCCCCACGGCCGGAATTTTGATACCGTCTCGCTGCACCACCATTGGCTCCGGGCACGGGAGAGTGGGGAGACCAGCACACCGTTGCACGAACACAGCATGGCCTGGGCGGCGGCCTCCCGCAATCGATTCGCACCTCCGGTGCAAGATCCCCGCAATGTGCTCTCTACTTACGATTACGCCTATCATTTCGATGCTGGCCTCTATGCGGCTTTTTTACGTGAATACTCTGAAGCCAAAGGCGTAGAGCGCCGTGAAGGCACGGTTACCGATGTGCACTTGAATTCTGATAGTGGCTTTGTGGAGTCGGTGCAGATGGCCAGTGGCGAGCGAATTGAAGGTGACCTGTTTATCGACTGTTCGGGATTCAGGGCCTTGCTGATTGGTGAGGCGATGAAAGTCGGGTACCGGGACTGGAGCGATTGGTTGCCCTGCGATCGGGCGGTGACCGTCGCCAGTGCGCCAGGTGAGCTAACGCCCTACACGCGCTCAACAGCACATGCAGCCGGCTGGCAGTGGCGTATTCCGCTACAGCATCGGACCGGTAATGGTTATGTGTACTGCAGTCGCCATATCAGCAGCGATGAGGCAGCGGCGACTTTGCTGAAGCATCTTGATGGCGAACGCCTCGGCGAGCCCAGGGAGCTGGCGTTCACTACCGGACGAAGGGAAAAGTTCTGGGAAAAAAATGTCGTGGCGGTTGGCCTTTCCAGTGGCTTTATGGAGCCGCTGGAGTCCACCAGTCTACATCTGGTTCAGGCGGCTATATCCAGGTTGCTCGGCTTCTTCCCGGATCGGGATTTTGACTCGGCGGTCATCGACGAGTACAACCGCATAACCATCAACGAGTTTGAGCGTATACGAGATTTTCTGATTCTGCACTATAAGCTCACAGAGCGGGACGACTCCCCTCTGTGGCGGGAATGTCGGGACATGCCAGTACCGACACCTCTGGAGAACAAGCTTTACCACTTTGGCGCTTATGGCCGGTTAATCGCGGACGGCGCTGATCTTTTCGGTCCGGATAGTTGGCTGGCGGTACATGTCGGTCAGAACCACCGGCCAAAACGTGTGGATCCGCTATTGGCGTTCAGAACTGTGGACGGCGGTGCTTGGCTGGAAAAGCTGCGTGCCGCCGTGACAGCGGCGGCAGACCAACTGCCAGAGCATCAGGCCTTTATTCACAAATATTGCTCGGGCGGTTAATAAATTACAATGGTCTAAGGCGGATTGCCCCCCTTTAATACTCCCCTGGGCCCTCCCGCGAGGGATCCAGGGGGGACGGCTCAATCTTTGAGGGATTCTGGCTCTTCAGTCATAAGTTCCGGTTTTTCATGACGGTGGGATTGGGTTGTTCCTTTGCGCTTGGCTAGCGCGGCATCCAGCTTTTTGGCGGAATCGGCAATGGCGGCATACAGATCCTGGGATTCGGCGTGTACGGCCACCTTAGCGCCTTTGAACTGGGTGGTAACCTCGACGGCCTGTGCGTGCCGTTCGACGGTGANGGCCATGGAGAGGTCTCCAAGGTCGGGGTAGTGGTTCTGGATNTTCTTGAAGCGGCTATCAACGGCCTCGCGGATGCCGTCGGTGATATCCACGTGGTGACCGGACAACTGTATATTCATAGTGACTCCAATNCCTTTATCAGTTTGCAACCCTGACCTGCCACGCCGTGGCCAGGCCNTCAAGGAAGAGGACTGCGTGGTTGGGCCGCGAGTTCCCGGTGCCAACCCGTTTTCTGNCCTCCTNTTACAAACATGTGTNCGAGGNGAGGGAAAGTCAAGGCNGGTGGAGATGAATACCCATAAAAAAACCCGCGCAAGGCGCGGGTTTTCTCAAAAGTGGTAGCTAGGGGCGGACTTGAACCGCCGACCCCAGCATTATGAGTGCTGTGCTCTAACCAGCTGAGCTACCTAGCCACTTGGTGAGGGCGCGTATTTTCCCTGTCTGCACCCCTAAAGTCAACCCTGATTCGCGGGTTTTATACNTTGAAGCGGAAGTGCACCACNTCGCCGTCTTTGACGATGTAGTCCTTGCCTTCCAGGCGCCATTTTCCNGCGTCCTTGGCCCCCTGCTCCCCTTTNTAGGNCACAAAGTCGTCGTAGGCGACCACTTCCGCCCGGATAAAGCCCTTTTCGAAGTCNGTGTGGATCTTGCCGGCCGCCTGGGGGGCGCTGGCGCCGACGGGAATGGTCCAGGCGCGCACCTCTTTCACCCCGGCGGTAAAGTAGGTGTGCAGGCCCAGCAGCTCNTAGCCNGCGCGGATCACCCGGTCCAGGCCCGGCTCGTCCATGCCCATNTCTTCCAGNAACTCNGCCTTTTCGTCGTCTTCCAGCTCGGCAATTTCCGCTTCCAGCTTGTTGCAGATGGGNACCACCACGGCCTTCTCTTCCTCGGCAATGGCCCGCACCTTGTCCAGCAGNGGGTTGTTCTCAAAGCCGTCTTCGGAGACGTTGGCAATNTACATGGTCGGNTTGACGGTCAACAGGTTCAGCTCGCGCANCTGGNCCAGCTCGTCGTCNGACAGGCCAAAGGAGCGCAGGGGCTTGGCTTCGTCCAGNTGGGGNTGAACCTTCTCGAGCAGNGCTTTCATNGCGATAGCGTGCTTGTCCTGGCCCTTGGCGGCCTTGGCGTAGCGCTGCANTGCCTTGTCCACGGTTTCCAGGTCCGCCAGGGCCAGTTCGGTGTTGATCACGTCAATATCNGCCGCCGGATCNACGCTGTTGGCCACGTGAATGACGTTGTCGTCCTCAAAGCAGCGCACCACGTGGGCNATGGCGTCGGTTTCGCGAATGTTGGCGAGGAANTTGTTCCCCAGCCCCTCACCCTTGGAGGCGCCCGCCACGAGCCCGGCGATGTCCACAAACTCCATGGTGGTGGGGACCACCTTNTCCGGNTTGACGATCTCGGCGAGCTTCTCCTGGCGNGGGTCGGGNACCATGACCACCCCCGCGTTGGGCTCGATGGTNCAGAACGGAAAGTTCTCGGCGCCAATGCCCGCCTTGGTCAGTGCGTTGAAAAGAGTGGATTTTCCGACGTTGGGCAAGCCAACGATGCCGCAGTTAAAGCCCATGAAATTGATATCCAGCCAGAGAATGAAAAAAACAGGCCCGGATTATACAGGTCTGGCCTGTACGGGAGTAGGGCCTGCCGTTAATGTCGNATTACGGCCCTTCGGGCCTAATACGACCTACGGTTNTAGNNGGGTGTTATGTGGTAANGGCGGATGCGCGCTTNGCGCTTATCCGCCCTACGCATANCTNCGNNGNTCGNTGTAGGGCGGATAAGCGAAGCGCATCCGCCGTCCCCCAAGCCTGAAGCACTGGTTACACCTTGGTGTGCAGCTGATTCATNGCCTTCGCCCACTCGCCCTTTGCGGCGAGTGGCAGCACGTCGATGGCCCGGTCNATGGCNTCGTGAAGNGCCTGCTGNTCGCTGGTGGGCGCCTTTTTCAGNACAAAGCCNACNACCTGTGACGCNGAGCCCGGNTGGCCAATGCCCAGGCGCAGGCGATTGAACTCCTTGTTGTTGCCCANGGCCTTGATGGTNTCGCGCAGGCCGTTGTGGCCGCCGTGGCCNCCNCCGTGCTTGAGNCGGGCGGTGCCGGGGGGCAGNTCCAGCTCGTCGTGGGCGACCAGAATGGCCTCGGGCGGAATCTTGAAAAACTGCGCCATGGCGCTGATCGCCTGACCNCTGCGGTTCATNAAGGTGGTGGGAATCAGCAGNCGCAGGTCTTGCCCGTCCAGGGTGATGCGGGCGGTCAGGCCGTGGAATTTGTTCTCGGGCGTNAGTGTCGCGCCGTTTCGGTAGGCCAGCTCGGTGACAAAGTCGGCACCGGCGTTGTGGCGGGTGCGGTCGTATTCGGTGCCCGGATTACCCAGGCCGACAATCATCTGTAGGGGCNTGTCCATGGGGGTTCACCTTTCAGATAGAAAAACACCCCGAGGGCAGAGCCCGTCGGGGTGTGTTTTCGGGCGAGTGAGGCTTACTTCTCCTCTTCGCCGCCTTCTTCTTCANCGTCTTCGCTGTCGGCGTCATCAGTGGCCATGCCGCGCGGCTTGTTGATGGATACAACCGGCTGGTCGTGATCCGCGCCGTGGCTAAGTTCCACGGACTCAACGCCCTTGGGCAGTTTCAGGTCAGAGATGTGCAGGCTGTGACCCAGCTCCAGGTCGGCCACGTCCACTTCGATGTACTCGGGCAGATCGGCCGGCAGGCAGCTGATTTCCAGCTGAACCNTGTTGTGCACAATCTTGCCGCCCTGCATTTTAACGCCCTTGGCGGTTTCCTCGTTGAGGAAGTGCAGCGGTACACTGGTGTTCAGCTTGGTGGTTTTGGATACGCGCTGGAAGTCAGCGTGCATGGTGTAACCCTTGGCCGGGTGACGCTGCAGATCCTTGAGGATCACATTTTCGGATTTGCCGTCAATGTTCAGCTCAATGATGTGCGAGAAGAAAGCTTCGCTCTCCAGGTGCTTGGTCAGTTCTTTCTGGCTGACCATGATGGAGGNNGGNTTCTTNNCNTTNCCGCCNTACACGATGGCNGGTACTTTGCCCTCGAGACGACGCAGGCGGCGGCTCGCACCTTTCCCCAGGTCTTCTCGGGCTTCGGCGTTCAATTTAAAATCTTCAGACATGATAAGTCCTCGATGTTATCCNCTGGAATCCGCGACCAGAATCACCAGCGGGGTTCAAAAAGCGACCGGACAGTNGTGTCGGCCGCGGTTANCTGAGTGCANCGTNCTTNAGTTGAACATTGCACTCAGGGATTCTTCATTGCTCAGGCGGCGAACCGCTTCGGCGAGCATGCGCGANAGNGTCAGGGTGCGTACCCGTGAGCAGTTGCGCGCNGCNTCACTCANCGGGATGGAGTCGGTCACTACCAGCTCATCCAGNTGCGAGTTGTCCAGGCGGTCAATGGCGCTGCCGGACAGTACCGGGTGGGTACAGTAGGCCACCACTTTGTTGGCACCCTGCTTTTTCAGGGCGACNGCGGCGTTGCACAGGGTGCCGGCGGTATCGACCATGTCGTCCACCAGCAGGCAGGTGCGNCCATCCACTTCACCGATGATGTTCATNACTTCCGCCACATTCGGGTTGGGGCGGCGNTTGTCGATGATGGCCAGGTCCACGCCNAGCTGNTTGGCCACCGCGCGGGCGCGAACNACGCCGCCGATGTCCGGAGAGACCACAATCAGGTCTTCAAAATTCTGTTTTTCNACGTCTTCCAGCANTACCGGCGAGCCGTAAACGTTATCCACNGGCACGTCGAANAAGCCCTGGATCTGNTCCGCGTGCAGGTCCACNGTCAGCAGGCGGTCAATACCCACNCCCACNAGCATNTCGGCCACCACTTTGGCGGTAATGGGNACCCGGGCGGAGCGAACGCGTCGATCCTGGCGGGCGTAGCCGAAGTAGGGGACCACCGCGGTAATGCGNCCNGCGGAGGCGCGGCGCAACGCATCAATCATGATCATCAGTTCCATGATGTTGCGGTTGGTGGGCGCGCAGGTGGGCTGGACGATAAATACGTCGCGGCCACGAACGTTGGTGTTCAGTTCAACGGCAATTTCGCCATCGGAAAACTGGGAGACCGATACGTCTCCNAGGTCGATGCCCAGGCAGTCCACAATCTTCTGGGACAGTTCCGGGTTGGCGTTGCCNGTGAATACCATTAACTCAGTCACGTTCGGTACCTTTTGTTTGCATTGCCGCTTTATTACAGCCGTATTCTTGTCTGGCGTCGANCCANTGCGGGACAGATGGAGGGAAAACTGAGCTCTTGGTGAGGCAGGTTGCCGGTTCCGTTATCTGATCCGCGGGAAACACGTAGGAGAGGTGCTATAGGCATCGACCCAAACGAACAGCGCCGCTGAGGCAGCGGCGCGTTAACGAATAATGGCTGGGGCGGTAGGATTCGAACCTACGCGTGACGGGATCAAAACCCGCTGCCTTACCGCTTGGCTACGCCCCAGTAGTCGTCGTTTCAGCGATTACGGAAACCGCTTTTACAATGTTCGACTGTCATCATGCATTGAACAGTCGATCGTGCACCGGTGAAAGGTTGACGCCTCTGGCCACAAAACTGGACCAATCAGTNGGCGTTTTTCCCTGTACTTCCCGCGCTTCGGNTTCACTCTCGAAGCTGGCGAAGACGCTTGCGCCGGTGCCGGACATTGTAGCGTTGCTGACAAAATTTTCCAACCAAATCAGCGCTTTATCAACTTCCGGATAAAGTTCTCTGACCAGTGGTTGGCAATCGTTTTTGCCGCCCCGCTCGAGAAAGGCCGCTACTGTAATGGGCGNTGTGTCTCTTGTCAAATCTTTGTGACAAAAAATTGTGCCAGTGGCCACGGGCGTGGGTGGCGTGACCACCAGAAACCAGCGTTCGGGCAGTTCGATGGGCACCAGTTGTTCGCCAATGCCTTCCGCCCAGGCGCTGTGGCNGGCGACAAACNCCGGGACGTCGGCGCCAAGCTGTAATCCCACCGTCTGCAGTTCCTTGTTGGAGTACTGGCAGTCCCACAGTTGGTTGAGTGCCAGCAGCGTTGTGGCCGCATCGCTACTGCCGCCACCCAGGCCGCCCCCCATGGGAAGGCGTTTGAGCAGCGTGATATCGACACCGGTATAGGCCCGGGCGCGTGGACGCAGAAGCTGGGCCGCCCGCCAGATGAGGTTGTCCTTCAGGGGCACGCCTTCAATGGCCGGGTGCAGATGGATGTCGGTGTCTGCCCTCGGGCTGAAAGTCAGCTCATCGCCATAGTCCAGCAGTTGAAAGGCGGTCTGCAGCTCATGGTAGCCGTCGGGGCGTCGACCGACGATGTGCAGGCACAGGTTCAGCTTGGCCGGCGCGGGCAGGGTGACTGATGGGTTCATGATTCGGGGAGTGACCAATCGTAGACAATCAGGGTCAGCCGGGTGTCTTTGCGTTCGGCCACAATGCGACCGGGCAGCGGTAGCAGGCCGACGGCCTCATAGTCGCTGTAGTGCAGTGTCCAGCCGCTCTGGCGCAGGGTTTTCAGTAGCCCCTGGGGGGTGCGCTCAAGTATCCGATGGCGACTGTCCGGGGCGGGGATGCCCCGCACCCAGTAAGTGAGTTCCGCCACCGGCACGCGCCAGCCGGTGGTCTGCCACATCAGGGCTTCGGCGCTGGCGGCCTCCAGGGGTGGCTCACNGCCCTGGCGCAGACGTACGCCGCTATCGGTGGTTTCGATGATGACCCGCCCCTGGCCGAAGGGGCCGCTCAGGTCGATCCGGTAGTTGCTCTGGTCNTGATGCCAGCGCAGCCGGGCGCTGCCGCTGTTGTCGGGGAGCCTCGCTCCCAGCTTGCCGCTGAGTTGCCAGCTGTTGAGCCGCTGGGCAGCGGCCTGGTGGCGCTCCCAGTCCTCGACGGGCTGCAGCGGTTGGCGGGCACAGCCGACGACCAGCAGCATCAGTGTCAGAGCGAGGACGCGGCTCATTGATTCGCGCCCTCCGCATCGACGCCCAGGCGTTCGCGGGTGGCGGGTATCAGCTCGCTTTCCGGGTCGGTTTCCAGACCCTGCTGCCAGACGGCCCTTGCTTCCTCTTTTCGGCCCAGTTGCCACAGAACCTCGCCCAGGTGGGCGGCAATTTCCTGATCCGGATAAGCGCTCATGGCGTCCTGCAGGTACGGCAGGGCCTCTTCGGGGCGGCCGAGGTTGTAGAGCACCCAGCCCATGCTGTCGAGAATGGCCGGTTCTTCCGGGTTGAGAGCCAGGGCCTGGCGAATCAGTTCATAGGCCTCTTCGTGACGATCCGTTTTGTCCGTCAGGATGTAGCCGAGCGCATTGAGCGCCGTGGCATTGTGAGGGTCGTAGGTCAGGATGTTGCGCAGGTCCCGCTCGGCGGCCTCCAGGCGGCCCTGCTGGTCGTACAGCATGGCGCGGGAGTAGAGCAGGTCGCTGTGCGTCGGATGCGCCTCCAGCGCGTTGACCAGCAGGGCTTCAGCGGACTCCTCGTGGCCCTTCTGGAGCAGAACCCGGGCCTGGAACAGATAGAGGTCGGCGGCACGGTCCGGGAAGCGGTTACGCATCCGGTTCATATGATCGTTGGCGGCTTCCAGCTGACCGCTGTCAATCAGCAGTTCCATGATGTTGATGGTGGCCTGAAGAAAATCACTGCCCGGTTCAACCTGTAGGTAGTACAGCAGCGCCTCCTCGTTGCGCCCTTGCCGCTCGGCCAATTGACCCAGGTAGAAGTTGGCGCTGGAGGCGTGTTCGTCGCTGTCGAGCAGGCTTTCAAAACTGGTCTGGGCGGTCTCGGTGTCGCCNCGTTCCAGAGCGACAATACCCAGTGACAGTCGCAGATCCGGGTCCCGGGGCTCTTGACGTACCAGCACCTCAAACTGCTCCTGGGCCATCGCCAGGTCATGCTGGGTGAGCAGACGGGCGTATTGCAGNCGNAGGCGCAGGCTNTCCGGGTTATCNTCCANNGCNCCNACNACCGTCTGCAGGGCCTCGTCNGANCGCTCCAGCTGGTTNAGCAGTGTGGCCTTGAGNATGGTGGCCGCCACGCTGTCCGGNGCTTCNTTCAGNGCGCGAGAGGCATAGTCCAGNGCNGGCTCCAGGTCNCCCTGTTGCTGCATCAGNAGGCCGGTGCCAATCAGCANNTCCTGGTGCTCCGGNTACTCTTCCAGNAGNGNCAGGTAGCCGTCGATCAGTCGCTCNCGCTGGGTNTCCGTGGCCTCGGNGGCNCTGGCGGCAATNTTCTGGAACAGGGTGTGCTCGCCCTTGGCCTGCANCTNNCGGGACAGNTCNAAGGCCTCCTGCAGTCGACCGTTCTGCACCAGGGCCAGGGCGGCATTCAGTTGNGCNTCGGTNTCGTCCGGNGCGANCTCTACCCANAGCAGNGCCGCATCGAGCAGGGCGTTGTTGGCCGAGAGAAAGCGGGCGATNTGGGTGGCNCNGGCCGCNACCTGNGGGTCCCGGGTCTGGTGGGCCTGCTGGAGATAGTTGGACAGCGCAATATCAAACTGCTGCCGGCTNCCGGCAATTTCCGCNGCGAGCAGCGCGTACAGGGTATCGCTGGTGAATGGGCGNGTGGGCGCCGGTTGNGCGGCNNNGGGCTCGGGCTCNNGGGCCGCNTCCGCGNNGTCGGACGNNGGNTCNGCCGNTTCGCTGGCNGANGCNGGCTCGCGCTCGGGCCCNGTGGGCTGTTGGGCGCAGCCGAGTAGCAGCGCACNNAGCGCCAAGGCGGTCACTAACGGGACACTGGCGTTCATTCAAGGTCTCATCGGTTGATTGGCTATTCCGGCATCATAAACAGAGCGGGCCGGGNTCGCCAGTCGGGTTNCNCTCCGGCTGGCTTCGACGCCCCATTGCGGCGATAATTCCCGGGGTGNTGAGNGTTTTCCTTGCTCGCCCCTTGCGCCCGGCCCNNCAGGGCCGGACAATGGCGTCCCTTTTGCTGGCAAAACCTGCTCCTACTCTATGACCCTGTTGGCGTTCGGTATCAATCACAATACGGCTCCCCTGGCGATCCGCGANCGCGTGGCGTTCGGACCCGACAGCCTGGAGCATGCGTTGATGCAGGCCCGCGAGCGGGCGGGGTTGAATGAAGTCGCCATNCTNTCGACCTGCAACCGCACCGAGATATACGCNGCCAGCGACGCCGAGGTTCACGCCCTGTTGNCCTGGCTGCTNGAGCATACCCAGATGGATGAGGANGCCCTGAGCCGGTGTTACTACTGCTTTGAAGATGCCGAGGCGGTGGGGCATATGATGAAAGTCGCCGGCGGGCTGGACTCNTTGGTNCTGGGGGAGCCCCAGATTCTGGGCCAGATGAAATCCGCTTACGCTGTGGCCAGCCAGGCGGGTACCGTNGGGGCGACGCTGCATTCGGCGTTTCAGCAGGTGTTCGGGGTGGCCAAGCGGGTCCGCTCGGAAACCGCCATCGGNGAGAATCCGGTGTCCGTGGCCTACGCGGCGGTTACCNTGGCCCAACAGATCTTCTCCGATCTCAAAGANGACACCGCTNTGCTTATNGGCGCCGGTGAAACCATCCAGTTGGTGGCCCGGCACCTCAAAGAACAGGGNATNCGCCGGCTGGTTGTGGCCAANCGGACCCTGGAGCGGGCGCACGNCATTTCCCAGGANCTNGGGGCCGAGGCGATNCTGCTGGCNGACATTCCGGAACACCTGCACAAGGCCGATATTGTGATTTCCTCCACCGCCAGCCAGTTGCCCCTGNTGGGCAAGGGNGCGGTGGAGTCGGCGCTGAAAAANCGCAAACACAANCCGATGTTCATGCTNGATATTGCGGTTCCCCGGGATATCGAAGAGGANGTNGGCTCGCTGGANGATGTCTANCTGTACACGGTGGANGATCTGCANGCGGTCATTGATCAGAACAAAAAGTCCCGGGANGCNGCCGCCGACAAGGCCCGGGAAATTATTGCCGAAGGCGTCGGCCAATACCTGAAAATGCANCGCGCCCAGGACGCGGCGGNCACCATCCGCTCGTATCGGCAGCAGGCNGANGCNNTGGCNNNCCGGGAGNTGNCCAAAGCCCAGAANGCGCTGGAGGCCGGCGGTGANCCGGCCCAGNTGATGGCGCAATTGTCCCGNGCCGTCACCAACAAATTATTGCATCCGCCCAGTGNGGCNTTGCGTCAGGCCAGCGCCGAGGGGCGNACAGAACTGGTCGCNGCGGCNCGNGAACTGTTTGGGCTGCAGGCGGATGACANCGAGACNCAAGAGAAAAGCGAACCCGAATGAAAGCATCCATTGAAGAAAAACTGTCCCGCCTGACCGANCGCTACGAAGANGTCGGCCANCTGTTGTCCGATCCGGACATCATCGGCAACCAGAANCGGTTTCGGGACTTGTCCAAAGAGTACGCCGAGCTGGAGCCGGTGGTGCAGAGNTANNCNCGCTACCATCAGATGAAGGCCGATCGCGACGANGCGGANACNCTGNTGTCCGANCCGGAAATGCGCGANATGGCCCGCGAGGAGCTGGANGCCTGCGANGAACAGNTGGGGCCGATGGAAGAGGANNTGCAGCGCCTGTTGCTGCCCAAAGANCCGAACGANGGCAAGAACGTGTTTCTGGAAATTCGCGCCGGCACCGGCGGTGACGANGCGGCNATTTTCGCCGGCGACCTGTTCCGCATGTACAGCAAATACGCNGANCAGAAAAAGTGGCGTATCGAAATCATCAGTCAGAACGAGGGTGANCACGGCGGCTANAAGGAAATCATCAGCCGGGTGTCCGGNGACNGCGTGTACGCCAGCCTGAAATTTGAATCCGGNGCGCATCGGGTGCAGCGNGTGCCCGANACCGANTCCCAGGGTCGCATTCANACCTCGGCCTGNACCGTGGCGGTNTTGCCCGAAGCCGACGAAGTGGANGCGGTGGACATCAGCAANGCGGATATCCGGGTCGATACCTTCCGCGCCTCCGGCGCCGGNGGTCAGCACGTNAACAAAACCGATTCGGCNATNCGCATTACCCACATTCCCACCGGCATTGTGGTGGAGTGTCAGGACGAGCGCTCCCAGCACAAAAACCGGGCCCGGGCNATGTCACNGCTGGCNTCCAAACTGAAAAGCCAGAGCGAAGAGGCCGCTGCCAAAAGCCTGTCGGACGAGCGGCGCAACCTGGTGGGCTCGGGCGATCGCTCCGAGCGTATTCGCACCTACAACTTTCCTCAGGGGCGGGTGACGGATCACCGCATCAACCTGACCCTTTATAAACTGGATGAGGTGATTCAGGGCGCGCTCGATGAAGTGGTACAGCCCCTGGTGCATGAGTATCAGGCCGACCAGCTCGCGTCCCTGGCGGAGTGATGCGCACCGTCAGTGAAGCGCTGCGCCGGGCCATCGAACTGAGCCCGGTAAGTGACTCTCCTCGCCTTGATGTGGAGCTATTGTTGAGTTGGGTGCTNGGCAAGGAGCGGNTCTGGCTGTACACCTGGCCGGAAACCGAANTGAGCGACGCNCAGCAGGCCGANTTTGANCNGGCGCTGTCCCGGCGNCGCAANGGCGANCCGATTGCCCATATCATGGGNGAACGGGAGTTNTGGTCNCTGCCGCTGTACGTCNATGCCAGCACACTGATTCCCCGCCCGGANTCCGAGCGACTGGTGGAATTGGCGTTGNCGCTGACGGANAGCGCCCCCTCNGGCCGCGCGCTGGATCTCGGCACGGGCACCGGTGCCCTNGCGCTGGCGTTTGCCAGTGAGCGACCGGCCTGGGANGTAACCGCNCTGGANGCCTCNACGGCGGCGATCGANCTGGCNCGGCGCAANGCTCAGACGTCTCGGGNTGGAGCGAGTCCGCTGCCTGCACAGNGACTGGTATTCNGCNNTGCNNATGGACGAGCGGTTTGAGNTGGTNATGAGCAACCCGCCCTANATTGCCGACTGCGANCCGCACCTGAACCGGGGNGATGTGCGCTTTGAGCCCCGCTCAGCGNTGGTGGCCGAACGCCAGGGGCTGGCGGACATTGANCACATCGTGAATCTNTCNCCCCGGCANTTGTTGCCCGGCGGCTGGTTGTTGATNGANCATGGCTGGGANCAGGGNNCGGCGGTGCGNGAGCTGTTNACGGTNCGGGGCTTTCGCNCNGTGCNCACCGAGCAGGANCTGAACGAACGCGACCGAGTCACACTGGGGCAATGGCCCGCAAAGGAGGTGGCCGATGATGAACGATAACCAACTGCTGCGCTACAGCCGNCACATCCTGTTACCCGAAGTGGATGTCGAAGGGCANGAGCGACTGCTGAACGCCCGGGTGTTGGTCGTGGGCCTCGGCGGCCTGGGCGCACCCGTGGCGATGTACCTGGCCGCCTCCGGGGTTGGGGAGTTATGGCTGGCGGACCACGATGAGGTTGACCTGTCCAACCTTCAGCGGCAGATCGTGCACACCACTGAGCGTGTCGGCGAGCCCAAGGTGCGCTCGGCCGCCGCCGCCCTGCAGGCGTTGAACCCGGACGTAAAACTGGTCCCCATTGAAGAAAAACTCTGCGGCGAGGCACTCACCGCCCGCGTGCGCGAGGCGGATCTGGTCATTGATGCCACGGATAACTTCAGCGTGCGCTACGCCATCAACGAAGCCTGTGTCGTTACCCGTACACCGCTGGTGTCCGGCGCCGCGATTCGCCTGGAAGGGCAGGTCACGGTGTTCGACTCGCGCCGCGATGACAGTCCCTGCTATCGCTGCCTGTACGACGTGAGTGAAGACGAGCAACTCAACTGCGCCAGCAGCGGCGTACTGGCACCCCTGGTGGGCGTCATCGGCAGCATGCAGGCACTGGAGGCGGTAAAACTGCTCGCCGGTGTCGGCACCAGCCTCGCCGGCCGGCTGCTGCTGTTCGACGCCACCACCAGCCAATGGCGCGAACTCAAACTCCCCCGCGACCCGGACTGCCCGGTCTGCTACCCAAAAAACGCCTGCTTCAACTCCTGATGCTGCTCCGGGCGCAACCGCGGACCGTACTGGGTCACCACCTTGCTGGCAGCCAGGCTGGCAAATCGACCGGCCACGTCATACTCATGGCCCTGACTGAGCGCATACAGAAACGCACCGGCAAACATATCGCCGGCACCGTTGGTGTCCACCGCTTTCACCGGCTGGGCATCAATGTGATAAGAGTGGCGGCCATCAAAGACCAGCGCGCCGTCCGCCCCGCAGGTGATGGCAAAGGAGCGGCAGTAATCCTGCAGTGACTGAGCGGCTTCTTCCAGCGTGTTGGTGCCGGTAAAGCCCATGGCCTCCTCGCGGTTGCAGAACAGCAGGTCCACGCCCTTGCCGATCATCTCCAGCAGGCCGTCGCGGAAGAACTGCACCATGGCCGGGTCCGACAGGCTCAGCGCGGTCAGTGTGTTACGCTTCTCCGCCCGCTCGCGCAGCTCAATGGCGGCGGCCCGACCGGTGTCGGAGCTGACCAGGTAACCTTCGATATACACATAGTCCGCTGCATCAATGGCGGGAGTGTGCAGCTCGTTCACCGACAGTCCGGCACTGATGCCGAGGAAAGTGTTCATACTGCGCTCGGCGTCCGGGGTGATCATCACCAGGCATTTACCGGTGATGCCCTGATCGCTGCCGAGGTGCTCGGGATAGTCCACGCCGGCGGCCTTGATGTCGTTCAGGTAGAATTCGCCGTTCTCGTCATTGGCGACCCGGCAGGAATAAAAACTGCGGCAACCGAAGTAGCTGGCGGCAATCACGGTATTGGCCCCGGAGCCGCCGCTGGCGCGATTGGAATGAACCAAGTGGTCGCTCAGGTAGTCAATCAGCTCAGACTGGCGGGGCTCATCGACCAGCGTCATCACACCTTTGGCGACCGCCATGGCTTTCAGGTCGGCGTCACTGACTTCGATTTCGGTGTCCACCAGAGCCGCGCCAATGCCGTAGATGTGATAGTGATCGTTCATGAATGCCTCGCTGTCTGTCCGAAATTGAGCGCTATGTGGCGCTTCCGGTTGGGTTTTGGCCGACCATTATGCAAAATAAGCGCCCCGTACGAAAGCGCCCCGAACGCGCGGGGCTTCACCAGTAACGAGTTGACCTCCGATTATGACCCGACGTCGCCACAAAACCCGAACCCGCCGCAAAGGACGACCCACTCAGGGGCGCCACGGCTGGGCGCTGTTGCGCCTATGGCTGCTGTATGCGGCGGGCGTGATTGCCCTGCTGTTTGTGCTCTGGGTGATCTATCTGAACGGCGTGGTGCGCGAGAAATTTGAGGGCAAAAAGTGGTCGGTGCCCGCGCGGGTCTACGCCCGTCCGTTGGAGTTGTACGAAGGGGTGTCGCTGCCCCCCGACCTGTTTGAGCAGGAAATGCTGGCATTGGGTTACCGGCCGGTGGAGCGTGTCAGTGGCCCCGGGCAGTACGCACGCCGGTTTGAGGGTAACACCCGGCACTATGACGTTTACAGCCGCGGCTTTGAGTTCTGGGACGGCGACGAGCCGGCCCGGCGTTTCCGGATGACGTTGGACGCCGGTCGGGTCACCCGTCTGCAGGGCGGGCAGGGGGAGCCGCTACCACTGATGCGGCTGGAGCCCGAAGAGATCGGTGGCATTTTCCCCGCCCACGGCGAGGACCGGTTACTGGTGCGCCTGGAAGACCTGCCGCCGTTGCTCGGCGAAACCCTGCTCGCGGTGGAGGACCGCGACTTCCTGGACCACTTCGGGGTATCGCCCACAGCCATTTTGCGCGCGGCCTGGGCCAACTTGCAGGCGGGGCGGGTGGTGCAGGGCGGCAGTACGCTGACCCAGCAACTGGTGAAAAACTTTTATCTCACCCATGAGCGCAGCCTGCAACGCAAATTCCAGGAAGCCATCATGTCCGTGCTCCTGGAAGTGCATTACAGCAAGTCGGAAATTCTTGAAACCTACATCAACGAAGTCTACCTGGGCCAGAGTGGCTCCCGGGGGGTACACGGCTTTGCCCTGGGGGCGCAGCATTACTTTCGTCAGCCCCTGAACGAACTGAAAACCGAGCAGATCGCGCTGCTGATCGCCATTGTCAAAGGGGCGTCCTACTACAACCCCTGGCGTCACCCGGAGCGGGCCAAGGAGCGCCGGGACCTGGTCTTGCGGGTCATGCATCGGGAAGGGCTGATTGACCAGGCTGAACTGGACGCGGCCACCGAAGCCCCTCTGGGCATCGTGCCGGATGTGGACTACAGCTTGCAGAGTTACCCGGCTTTTATCGAACTGGTGAATCGGCAACTGCGTCGGGACTACCGGGAGGAAGACCTGCGCAGCGAAGGGCTCCGCATCTTCACCAGCCTCTCGCCGATGATTCAACGGCGCCTGGAGCGGGTGATCAGTGAGCGGTTACACCGCCTGGAGCAGGCACACGGCACTGAAGGCTTGCAGGGCGCCGCCATGGTCACCTCGGTGGGCGCCGGTGAGGTGCTGGCCCTGGTGGGCGATCGCAACGGACGGTTCAATGGCTTCAATCGCGCCCTGGATGCCCGCCGTCCGATCGGCTCGCTGGTCAAACCCTTCGTGTATCTCACGGCTCTGGAGCGTCCGGATGAGTATCACCCCGGTACCCTGATCAGCGATGACCCGGTCACCGTGGAAGCGGGCGATGGCACCCTGTGGGAACCCCGCAACGCCAGCTTGGAAGATCACGGGGAAGTGCCTCTCTATCAGGGGCTGGTGCACTCCTATAACCAGGCCACCGCCCGGCTGGGTATGAACCTGGGGCTCGGCTCGGTGTACGACACCCTGCGTGCCGCCGGCTTTGAGGGGACTATCCCCGGGGTACCGGCCATCCTTCTTGGCGCGGTGGAAATGACACCCTACGAGGTCTCCGGTATTTACCACACCCTCGCCGCCGAAGGCGTCTATACCCCGCTGCGGGCGATTCGCGAAGTGCTGACCGCCGAGGGCGACCCGCTGCGCCGCTATCCGTTGAAGATGGAGCAGCGCTTCAGCCCCGAGGCCAGCTTCCAGATGCAGTACCTGCTGCAGCTTGCCCTGCGCGAGGGCACCGGGCGGTCGGTCTACCAGCGGTTACCGGAAGGGCTGGCCATGGCCGGTAAAACCGGCACCAGCAACGACTACCGGGACAGCTGGTTTGCCGGCTTCAGCGGGCAGCACCTGGCGGTGGTCTGGCTCGGGCGGGACAACAACGAGGAAACCCCGCTCACCGGCTCCTCCGGCGCCCTGCATGCCTGGGCGGACATGATGGCGGACCTGCCCACTCAGGGGCTGCCCCTCACGCCGCCGGGTGATGTGAGTTTTGACTGGATCGACAGCGCCACCGGAAAGCTCAGCGCCGAGCGCTGCGAGGGCGCCGTCTGGTTGCCGCTGCGCGAAGGTCAGGTTCTGGAGGAATCCGCTGGGTGTCGCATCGACCGCTCGTCCCGCCCCAGCTGGTGGCAGCGCCTCTGGCAGTGAGCGCCGCACCAAAAAAAGCCGGTGCTTCAAGCACCGGCAAGATAGGAGTACACAATAAGGAAAGCTTCCTGACAAGGTCCACCGGACCCAACTGGTGGTTGATAAAACCAGAGGATTGCCAACACCAGTTACTTACAGTATCGGCGCTGATCAGAAAATCGCCAGTTTTTCCGGCCGCTTAATTAAACCAATTGGAAATAGGTTTGGGCTTGTACATGAGATTTGGCTATATATTAGCCGAATCTCATGCAGTGACGCCCAGGGGGAAGGCTAAAAGCGAAGGGTGCCGGTGCTCTGGGCTGCGCGTCCGCGCACCGCTTCCAGGGCCTGATACAGGCGGGAGTCCGGCGGGCTATGGCGCAGCCCCTGTTCCGCAAACTGACGGGCCTGCTCCATCTGCGCCAGGTCAAAGTAGCTCTGGGCCAACACCAAATACAGCTCGGGCTCGCGCCGATCGATCCGCAGACCGCGCTCAGCGGCGGCGATGGCACCCATATAGTCGCCCTGCTCATAGGCCAGGCGAGCCTGATCGATCAGACTGACCACGGCGGCCGCCTGGGGATCCACCTGTGGGCCTTCCGGCTCATCGGGTCGGTCCAGCGGGCCCACACAGGCGGTCATTACCAGAGCCAGAGTGGTTACAGCAGCAAGTCGAAAAGCGGCGTTCACGCGTCAATTCCTCATTCGGGTCAGACAATAATGGCCGCATGATACCAGTTGCGGCCCGCCATGGGGCTCCATCCTCCCGCCAATCCGTCAATCTGTGACGTAAGAAATGCCAATTCCCCATTTACAGCAGAAAAACAGCTGTTATAATTCCGCCCTCGTTGGCACAGGCCAACCCAGTCGGAGCGTAGCGCAGTCTGGTAGCGCACCTCGTTCGGGACGAGGGGGTCGGAGGTTCGAATCCTCTCGCTCCGACCACTATAGAATCCCGTAAGCCCCTGATTTTCCTTGTGAATTTCAGGGGCTTTTTCGTTTCAGCCCTTCTAGTGTCGAAAATGCGTCGATAGCGACGTTCGAAAGCTACTGGCGGAAGAGTTCTCTGGTGAGCATGAGGCATCTGCCACCGTCCCCCATTTTTGAAAGTGCATGCGGTTTCACGCAGTATTTAGCTTTGCTTGTCTTTAGCTTTCACTGCTCCGGGCTGGGTGGCAGTCAAGAGGTGATCTATTTATTATTGTAAATGGTGTACTTTGCTGTGGACCTACGAGAAAGAGTTAAAGGAATTGAAGGGGGAGGGGCTTACGCGAGAGGAACTGGCGTGAAGGATGGGGATTAGCTGCATCAGACTTGGGAACCTCGTAAGCGGTCAGTAAAAAATTAGAATTGATGACCTATAAGCTTTAGCAAAGATATTTTCGGTATACGAATACTGAGTGTACAGCGGAAAGGAGCTGCCGGAAGCGGGGCAGATAAGCCCGGTGACAAAGGAGGCTCAAGAGAGCTTAGGAGCACAGGGAAAGGCTGGGTAACAGCGCCAACAGTTGCAAAACGATGGAGGAGAGGACATGGAGATTATTAAACGACTTAAATCATGGATGAAGGGAGTGACAAGAAGATCGCTGATAGGAACCATAGTGGTTTTTACATTGCTGAATGTCGCGGTTCTGAATTCGCAAGAGTCTCAAGCTCAGAATTGTAAGAGATACCAGGACAAGGCCGATTACTATACAAGTCTGCGGAGAAAGGGCGGTTCAAGCCGACAGATGACAACGTGGTTAAGAGAACGAAATAAGTATAAAGACCTATACCACGAGTGCAGACGAAAAGGTGGTAGTGATGGCGCAATAGACAGAGTCAGCGGGCCGAGGACGCATAGAGACTATTCGGACCATAAGAACACGTACCAGATTAACTCCGACAACAAAGCGGTGAGAAAGCTATACGAGACGTGCAATTACTGGATTAGAGAGCACAACAGTAATCCCGGACGAGATACGCTGACCTTTAGAAACACAGCATGCAAAGCGGCAAGAGAAGGAGAGCGGGAGGCTCGAGACGCTAGAGCAAGGGATATTGAGCACGTAAGATCGCTTGAAGACTGTGTTAAACCCAATAACACGATAGATAACGAAGTAAGTAAGTGTATGCAGGGAAATATTGATCCTTATTGGAATAATTAGAAAATGGGTTAAGTGTAGTAGCTAGGATGGTGGCGACGCGTTGGTTGAGCGGGAGATAAAAGGCAAGTTTATTTGCCTTTTATCTGAGAGTTGCACGTATGTTGATCATACGATAGAACTGCGGAGGGTTTACGTACCAACATTAAGACGCTTAAATCTACAATTTAGTGATTCGAAGTTAGCGAACTGTTTTAGATCCTTAAGGTCAATAGCTATTCCCTCTTTTTGGCACTTACTTTGGATCTCTTGGGGGGTAAGGCTGTAAATTTTATCTAAAAGCTGCGTTTCAGTACGACCTTTTTCTTCTGGGACATCTACGTAATAAGTCCACCTAAAAAGCTTGTCTGTTGCACCAAGATTAAGAAATGAGTCATAGGAATGCGGTTTGAGATTAACGGCCCAATGCTGAGAGGTCTCATAGTCTACTCTTATCATATATATACCTTTAATTGTTTTTGGTGTTTTGTTGTCCGCCAATGAGTCGGATTTGAAAGTTGCTGCGGGTGACGAAAATTGCCGCAATAATGCCGCGAACATTGACAATTGCTGAGACTCATTGATAGACGTTCGGTTCAATAAGTCATTGATTTTATTGATATTGATGTGTGTATAGGCATTGATATACGTATATTAGGTGGTTCGAATGCTCTCGCTCCCACCACTATAGAATCCCGGAAGCCCCTGATTTTCCTTGTGAATTTCGGGTAAGCGGATTAAATGGTTGATCTTACCTTTGCATGAGAGTGAGACAGACCGGCATCTCATCGGATTATCTGGTTGATGCTTCACCTACTGCTGGT